>CANQJX010000112.1 GCA_947624335.1 uncultured Marvinbryantia sp. | reverse complement strand
GCCGCTGCTTCTGGGACGGCTGATGGGATTAAACGATACGCAGGCGGACATTCTTTCCATTGTATTCCGCATTGCGGATGACGCCGGACTTTTGCTGCTGGATATCAAAGATCTGCGCTCCATGCTCAACTATGTGGGCGAGCATGTGGCGGATTATGTGACTACTTATGGAAATATGACAAAACAGAGCATCGGCGCGATTGTGCGCACGCTGGTTGATCTGGAGGAACAGGGCGGCGACGTGTTTTTCGGGGAGCCGGCGCTTGATATCAGGGACTGGTTCCGCACGGATGAAAACGGAAAAGGGTATATCAATGTCCTGGCGGCGGATAAGCTGATGAATTACCCCGATATGTACGGTATGTTTATGCTGTGGATGATGTCGGAACTGTTTGAGACGATGCCGGAGGCGGGCGACGCGGATAAGCCGAAGATCGTATTTTTCTTCGACGAGGCGCATATGCTGTTTGACAGTGCCACGCCGGAGCTTTTGCAGAAGATTGAGCAGGTGGTAAAACTGATCCGGTCGAAAGGGGTAGGCATTTACTTTATTACGCAGAGTCCGTCTGATATTCCGGACGGCGTACTGGGACAGTTGGGCAACCGGATCCAGCATGCCCTGCGCGCGTATACGCCGAAAGAGCAGAAAGCCCTCAAAGCCGCCGCGGAGTCTTTCCGCGAAAATCCGGAATTTAAAACGATCGACGTATTGCCCCAGCTTGGAACCGGGGAAGCGCTTGTCTCGGTTCTGGACGAGGAGGGACGACCCTCGGTTGTAAAGCAGTGTAAAATCCTGTGCCCGCAGAGCCGGATGGGCGCAATATCGGACGAGGAACGCGCGGACGTGATGCGTGGGGATACGCTTGCCGCAAAGTACGACGAGAGTGTGGAACGCGATTCCGCGTATGAGTTTTTAAACCGCAAGGCGCTGGAAGAGCAGAAAGCGCAGGAAGAAGCCGCGGCGAAGGCGGAACAGGAAGCCGCGGAAGCCGAAGAAGCCAAAATTAAGGCAAAACAGGAAGCGGAACAGGCAAAGATTCAGGCGAAACTGGAAGCCGAGGAAGAAAAGGCAAAAGCAAAGGCAAAGGCCGCGGAGGAAAAAGCGCGCGCAAAAGCGGAAGCGGAAGAAGCGAAACGCGCGGAACGCGAGGCGCGCCAACGGGAAAAGGAACACAAAGAAATGATGAGGACGATGGGAAAAGTAGCGACCAGCATGGGCAACCAGCTTGTGCGGGGACTGCTGAAAAACCTGTCGAAACGATGAGACAATGTTTGGAGAATGTCATGCCCATCTGTTTATGGACGGGATCGATTATCGCGCCGCCGTGCGCGACCACAAAGACCATGTCAACCTTGCCCGCGTGCGCGCACATCTGCAGGCATACAAAGACTCCGCCATTCCCTTTGTACGGGACGGCGGAGATCGTTTTGGCGTTTCCGAGGCGGCGCGCACGCTTGCCGGGGAATATGGCATTACCTATTATACGCCGCTTTTTGCCATCCACCGCGAAGGGCATTACGGACATATCGTGGGAAAGAGCGCGCGGACGCTGAAAGAATATGCGCAGCTAGTGGGGCAGGTCCGGGAAAAGGGCGGTAATTTTATTAAGATTATGGCGTCGGGAATTGTGGATTACCGCGCGTATGGGCTGTTAAGCGAGGAAGCGCTGGAGCGCGGGTGGATTGCGCAGATGATTCACATTGCGCATGAAGAAGGGTTTGCGGTAATGGTCCATGCAAACGGTCCCGAGGCGGTTCTTCCCGCGGTGCTTGCCGGGGCGGACAGCATTGAACACGGAAATTATATCGACCGGGACTGCATGGAAGCCATGGCGGACAGCGGCTGCGTCTGGGTTCCCACAATCGTTACGACCAGAAATCTGATCGGCTGCGGACGCTACGAGGACGCGGTGCTGGAGAGCATTTATGATATGGAATGCCGGAATCTTGCCGACGCCTATGCAAGCGGGGTCCTGGTGGCGCTTGGCAGCGACGCCGGCGCTTATCTGGTGCCGCATGGCAAAGGTCTTTTACAGGAACGTCAGATATTTTTGGAAGTTTTAAAAGATGTTCCGGCTGCGGAATTGCAGGAGCGGCTGACGCGGGCGCAGGAGCGTATTACCGGTCGGATGGTTTGCGCGGAATAATCGGAAATTTTCCGGTATTTATGTATGGTTTTTGCCGGAAGCGGGAATGCTGATAGCACTTTGAAACAGAAGGGAGAACATCGGATGAAGATTCTTTTTTTTGGCACAAAGAGCTATGACAGACAGTTTTTTGACGACACCTGGCGCGAAAAACAGTATGAGCAGATCGAACTGGACTATGTAGAAACCCTGCTGACCCCGGATACCGCGCGGCTGGCGCGCGGATACGAGGCGGTCTGCGCGTTTGTAAATATGGATCTGAGCGCTCCTGCCATCGAGATCCTTGCCGACTGCGGCGTCCGCCTGATCCTGATGCGCAGCGCGGGCTTTAACAATGTAGATCTTGCGAAGGCAAAAGAGAAGAATATTACAGTGATGCGCGTGCCCGGCTATTCGCCGGAAGCGGTTGCGGAACACGCCATGGCGCTCGCCCTGACGGCAAACCGGCATACGCACAAAGCGTATGTGCGCGTGCGTGAAAATGATTTCAGCCTGAGCGGCCTGATGGGCGTTACCCTGCACGGAAAAACGGCGGGTATCGTGGGTACCGGGAAAATCGGAGCGGCAATGGCGCGCATTTGCCATGGATTTGGAATGAACGTGCTTGCGTATGACGTTTTTCAGAATCCGTCGCTGGACTTTGCGGAATATACGGACATGGATACGCTGCTTGCACGCTCCGACCTGATTTCGCTGCACTGCCCGCTGACGGAGGAGACATATCATCTGATCCATACGGAGACAATCGCCAAAATGAAGGACGGCGTAATCCTTGTAAATACTTCGCGGGGAGGGCTGATCTGTACGGAGGATCTGATCCGGGGCATCCGGGACGGCAAATTTTTTGCGGTCGGGCTGGACGTATACGAAGAAGAGGACGGCAGCGTTTACGAAGATCTTTCGGACGCGATCCTGAAACATTCCACGGTGGCGCGGCTTTTAAACTTTCCCAATGTGGTTGTGACCTCGCACCAAGGATTTTTTGCGCGGGAAGCGCTTCTTGCGATCAGCCGCACGACGATGGAAAACGCGCTGTGTTTCATGCAGGGCAAAAAGAATGGAAATGAAGTAGAATCAAAGTAAAAGGTAAGCGGTTATTTGGAGCAAAACGGGAGGAAAAGAAAAAATGGATTATGCGAAAGAATCTTTGAAGCTGCATCAGCAGTGGAAGGGAAAAATTGAAGTGGTAACCAGAGTGCCGGTCGGCCGGGAGGAAGATTTGTCCCTTGCCTATACGCCCGGCGTGGCGCAGCCTTGTCTGGAGATTCAAAAAGACGTGGAAAAGAGTTACGAACTGACCAGACGTCATAATATGTGCCTGGTCGTCACAGACGGCACGGCGGTCCTGGGACTTGGCGATATCGGCCCCGAAGCGGGAATGCCCGTTATGGAAGGGAAATGCGTACTGTTTAAAGCGTTTGGGGATGTGGACGCGTTCCCCCTGTGCGTAAAGAGCAAAGACGTGGACGAGATCGTCAATACAATCTATCTGATTTGCGGCTCCTTCGGCGGCGTTAATCTGGAAGACATTTCCGCGCCCCGCTGCTTTGAAATCGAAAGAAAACTGAAAGAAAAGTGCGATATCCCGATCTTTCACGACGACCAGCACGGCACGGCGGTGATTACGCTGGCCGGACTGCACAATGCCTTAAAGGTGGTCGGCAAGACAAAAGAGCAGGTGCGCATTGTCATAAACGGCGCCGGGGCGGCGGCAGTTTCTATTTGCCGCCTGCTTTTGTCGGCGGGTTATCCGGACATCACTTTATGCGACCGCAGCGGCGCGATCTACGAAGGACGCACGGCGGGCATGAATCCCATGAAAGAAGAAATGGCGCGGATTACCAACCGCGAAAAAAGAAAGGGCGGCCTTGCCGATCTGCTGGCGGGCGCAGACGTGTTTATCGGCGTTTCCGCTCCCGGCGTGGTCACAACGGAGATGGTAAAGACGATGAACCGGGACGCCGTTATTTTTGCCTGCGCCAATCCGACGCCGGAAATTTTCCCGGAGGACGCAAAAGCGGGCGGCGCAAAGGTAGTCGCTACCGGCCGCAGCGATTTTCCCAATCAGATCAACAATGTGCTGGCGTTTCCGGGCATTTTCCGCGGCACGTTTGACGTGCGCGCGCGCGATATCAACGATGCGATGAAAATTGCGGCGGCAAAGGCGCTGGCCGGACTGATCAGCGAGGAGGAACTGTCGCCGGACTATATCATCCCCAAAGCGTTTGACCCGCGCGTCGGCAAGAGCGTAGCGGCGGCCGTGGCGCAGGCGGCGAGAGATACCGGCGTGGCGAGGATTTAAAGAAAGAATGTCATACAAAGGCTGGATTTCATACACTACCATAGAACAAAGTAGGAGGTATGAGATGCAGCCTTTATTAGAATGCAGGAATGTAACTTATTCTTATCATACGCCTGACGGCGAGACGCATGCGCTTTCGGATGTATCGTTTTCGGTAAACGACGGAGAATTTGCCGTAATTGTCGGACCGAGCGGATGCGGAAAATCTACGCTGCTGTCTCTCATCTGCAATCTGATCAGACCGGAATCCGGCAGCGTTTTGCTCAACGGGCGGCCGGTCGGGCAGCATGCGGATTTTCATATAGGCTATATGCCGCAAAAAGACCAGCTTTTTGAGTGGCGCAACATTTACGGAAACATCACGCTTGGGCTGGAGATTCAGCGCAAGCTGACCGAAGAAAACATGGCGTTTGCCAGAGAACTGATGGAGGAATACGGCTTGTGGGAATTTCGCCATGTAAAGCCGAGCCAGCTCTCCGGCGGGATGCGCCAGCGCGCGGCCCTGATCCGCACGCTGGTACTGCGCCCGTCGCTGCTGCTTCTGGATGAACCGTTTTCCGCGCTGGATTACCAGACGCGTCTGAACGTGGCGGACGATATTTATCACATTATAAAAAAAGAACATAAGACGGCGGTTTTGGTGACGCATGACCTGGCGGAAGCGGTCAGTATGGCGGATAAGGTGCTGGTTCTCTCCAGCCGTCCCGCGCGTATTCTTGTGCAAATGCCGATCACCTTTGACGTCGCCGGGCGCACGCCGCTTACCGTAAGGAATGAGCCGCAGTTTCAGGATTACTTTAATCAAATCTGGAAGGAGCTGAACGCGTATGACGGAAAAAGCAAATAAAGACGATTGCAAGGTGTCGCTGCGTCAGCGTGAATATCTGGCTTCCCGGGCGCGCCATCGTCGTTTTGTAAAAGCGGCGCGTATTTTATTGCTGTTCGGTTTTCTTGCGCTTTGGGAACTTTCTGTGGCAAGCGGCCGGATCGACGGGTTTATTTTCAGCAGTCCGAGCCGCGTCGCGCGCACGTTCTGCAAGATGGTCGCGGACCGGAGTATTTTTGGGCATATTTTCGCGACGCTGCTGGAGACCGTTTTAAGTTTTCTTTTTGTGGTAGTGCTGGGAATTTTGACGGCGGTTCTTCTGTGGTGCAGCGACAAGCTTTCGGAAGTTTTGGAACCTTATCTGGTGGTATTAAACAGCCTTCCCAAATCGGCGCTTGCGCCGCTTTTGATCGTCTGGCTGGGCGCCAACCGCACGACTATTATCGTGGCCGGTATGTCGGTTGCCATTTTCGGCACAATTTTAAATCTGTACACAGGCTTTCGCGAAGTCAGCCAGGATAAGATGAAGCTGATCTATACGCTGGGCGGCAGCCGTTTTCATGTGCTTACCAAGGTAGTGCTGCCAAGCACGGTTCCCGCGATCATCAGCATTATGAAGGTAAATATCGGGCTTTGCCTGGTGGGCGTAGTCATCGGCGAATTTATCGGCGCGCGCATGGGGCTGGGCTATCTGATCATCTATGGGAGCCAGGTTTTTAAACTGGACTGGGTAATTATGAGCATTGTAATCCTCTGTATGATCGCCATGGGACTGTACGCGCTGATAGGCGCGGCGGAAAAATGGTATCGAAAGAGGATTTAGAGAGTATAGGGCGGCGGATG
>CANQJX010000111.1 GCA_947624335.1 uncultured Marvinbryantia sp. | reverse complement strand
CTGTGCATGTCAATCACGATCTCGGCGCTGCCCTGCGAAGTTCCCCGGTACGGATTTTCCGTGCGTTCATTGTCGATGATCCTGGCGATACTGTACTGTATGCCCGCCGTACCGCTCTGCGCGTCATAGCCGCCGTCCGGATCGTCGTGCCCGCGCGGCACCGCCACGTCGTCTTCGGACGTCATATTCGTCGTTACTGTCCAACTGTCTTTTCCGATTGCGCCGCCGGTGGAAATCTTTACAGATCCCGCGTCCGCAGGCGCGGAATAGTTGAGGAATTTATCCACCACGCGTACTTCGTACTGCATCACGCGGTTATCGATTGTGGAAACTGTGTCCGTAAAGACGGCGGAACCGTCTTCCCGCGCAAGGCAGAACCCGATTACCTCCGACTGTCTTTCCCCGTCCGAGAACATGCTTCTTGTGATTTCATATCCCAGAACGGCATCGGCCTGCAGATCCGTACTCATGGTGACGCTGACCTGGTTATCCGTGCCGGACGCCGACGCCTCCACCTGCGCGCCGACCGCATTTGCATCGCTTTCCCGGTGCGCCGCCCGATAATCCCGCGCATCGTCGTTCACATAATAGAGCGCTTTCGTTTCTTTTTCAAACTTATTTGCATAAGCGAGGGTTTCCTCGTCCGGCACCATGCCCCAGCGTTCAAAGAAGGCAAGGATATTTTTGTTTGCCGCCGCGCAGGCTAGCCGCATCAGGTTCTGGTCGCTATTCCCGCCAAGCGTCAGCCCCTCCTCGGGCGCTTTGCCCGGATTTCTGGAGTAGGTGTCCACGCGCGCAAAGAACAGATTGTCAAACTGCTCCTGATAGCTTTCGTAGATATGCCGGTCGTCCGGATGATCGTCGTACGCCAGATGAAGCTGCCAGTAAAGCGCCAACTGGGTTCCCACGTTCGCGGCGCGCCCAATTGCGCCCGACGTCACTTTCCGGTAAACGTCTTTGTACTGGAAGCGCGTGCCGCTGACAGCTTTTGTGAGCAGCTGCGCAAAGTAGTTGTTGGTGATCTCCGCCACCGCGTAGGACGGTTCGTTGATGTCGTGCCCGATCTCATGCGCAAAGCCCCATCCCAGGCTGTCCCAGCCGGACGCAGAGCCCGCTGTTTTTGTCTCGTTCCAGCCCACTCCGATATGGTTGCCGGAAGCATACATAAACGCCCCCGCAAACATTCTCATGTAGCGGATATTCAGGTGCTGGGACGGAAGCGCGTTTGTGCTTCCCGCTTCCGGGGCATTGCTTAAGCCTTTGTGATGGTAGAACAGGCGCATGGTCTGCTCCATCGCATCCAGCGAGGTCTCCAGCTGCGCGGCCCGGTCGGGCGCCTGGCTGATGGCTTCCCATACCTGCGTTGCCGGCACGGAATACATCATATAATCCATCATCAGATCGGTCGCGTTGGCGATGCAATTCTGCTGATCGTATTCATAATCCACATTCTTCTTGTTCAGATGGTTCTCGTTATGTTCTGCCTGAATCGTCCCAACGTATGCTTCCAGATCTTTTACATATTTTTCCAGCGCCGCTTTTTTCTGTTCCCCGGTCTTGTGGTAAATATTTAAAACGGGGATCCTTACGCCGCCGTTGATGCGGATTCCGTATTTGTCCGACGCATTGCCGCCGTCATAAGCGACATAGATCTGCCCGCCGCGCTCAAAATCATTCGTGCTGACAGCCGGGACAAGGATTTCGTTTCTTCCCACCTTTAAGACGCCGCTGGTCTTCATCAGACAGTTCGCCTCCGCGTGGTACTGCGTAAAGATCAGGCGCAGATTGGTATTTTCTCCGATGTTCTTCACATTGTGCCCCACATATACAATCAGCGTTTCGCCCGCCGCCGCCGTTCTGCCAAGCGGCTGCCACGCATTAAGCCCGCCGAAGCCAAGATGTCTGTCCTTAGCAGGCGTGATGCTATTTTCTATTACGATGGTTTCGTCCAGCTGCATCCCCAGCAATTCGCGCGCCGCTTTTAATTCCAGCAGCAGCGAATCGTAGAGCGGATGGTATTCCCCTCTCGCGTCCGGCGTATTCAGCCGCTCTTCCAGAGTCCGGATCCGTTCTTCTGTGACGTCCCCGGCAAGCGTGGTGTGCATTTCGTCCGCAAACAGCTCCATGATCTCATCGTCCAGCGGATCATAAGCGTGGAAGTGGATCTCCGCCACTTTCAGCTCGATTCTGGAATAGCCCGTTCCGATGCAGAGCTGTATCTGATTGGCCGTAACCGCCTGATGGAATTTTACGATGTAATACGGGCGGTTGTTTGCATCCAGTTTATGGATCAGGCTTGCCCCTACTTCCATCGGCGTATTGCCGTTTTCGGTATTCCAGTACACGATCCGCGCCCGTTCCGGATTGCCCTGCACGTCCGCGGCCGTAAAGGTAAGATAGTTCATCTTATAATCCTGGTCCAGCGTAACGGTGATTCCTTTGCTGAAATCGTTAACCGGATAAGATACGCCGTCGTCCCAGTCTTTCTTGGTCCAGTAAGACGCATAATTATCGTCCGCCACGCCAAACGCCCACTGGCTGTAGTCTAAATTCTGTCCGCTTATCTGCGGCTTGCTGCCGCTTCTTTCTGCGTCGAGCGGACTTTCCACCATTTTCTGCCCGTTGTGTGTGCCCATGACGGCGTTTACAATGTGCGCCGTCAGAACGCCTTCCCCGTTTGAAGTATTGATCAGCCTGTACTGCGGCAGTGCCGGCGTCTCCCCGCTCTGGGTCTGCGCCACGGCGTGCAGCGAATCCGGCCCCCAGCCTTTTTCGTTCCAGCCGACCACATACAGCTCGTATTCCATGCCGTCCCCAAGCCCTGTGATCGTATAGCTGTTTGTGGTAAGGCATCCGCTCCCGTCCACCGGCTTTGCATAGTTTTCCACCACCGGATAAAAGACGGTGTGATTCTTTGTTTTGACGCCGTAATAAACCATGTAGCCGTTTGCGTCGTCCATGTCTTTCCAGGATACGCGCAAAGAGCGGTAACCGCCCGTTACCACCACGTTATCGACGGCCGCCGGGATGCTCTCCGGTTCCGGCCTTGCGGTCTGCGGCTCCGACCACGGGCTGCTCCATTCCCCGTTTACCGCGCGCACTTTTACCGTGTAATCCTGAAAGTTCTTTAACGGCTTGTCCTGAATGGATATCACCGTATGCGAGGTGTCCGCCACCCGCACAATCTGCTCCTGCGGCTCGGAAGCTTTCTTTACCGGCCCCTGCACATAGAGTTCATAGGCCGTTACGTTGCTCTGCGCCGTCCAGCTTAACTGTATTTCTTCGTTTGCGCCCTTTATGGTCTCAAATTCCGGAATGTTCATCTGCGGAGCAGGAATCCGGCTTTCCATATCGTTGACAAATTCTACTTTTGCAATATCTACCAGCGCTTCTTTTTTGCGGGTTCCGGTAATGTTGATCGTCACGCGCTTTACCGCAATCTGGCCGCCAAAATCCAGTACCAGCGTGCCGTCCGGCTCCACTCTGACCGCAGATCCTTCGGGCGCCGCGGCGGGCATAACCGCCGTTTCTATCATCTGCGGCAGATCTTCCGACGCCTGCGCCGGCTGTCCGGGCTCTTCCGCCATGGGTCCGTCCGCCGCCATCGCGCTTATCGCCACTGGCTGCGCTACAATCGGCGCGGCCTGCAGTACGGGCTGCGCCGCCGGTTTGGGAACCGCCCCTCCGATAGAAAGGTAAAAAGTCCCCTCGCTGCCGTCCTCCTGCTGATATGCAACCTGCACCGTACCGGCGGAAATATTGCTCTGCGCCGTTTGCTCCCCGTCGCCTTCTGCCGGGGCCTGAATGCTCATCCCCTCCAGTACCGGCGGCTGATTCGACGCCGCAGGTTCCTGCTGCGCGTCCTGCGCAAACACAAAGGTCATGCCGACCGGGTTGTCGTCGGAAATCGCGCCTTCGCCGACCGGCTGCAGGGTCGTATGACCTTCGTCATTCAAAAGGTTTTCTTCCCCGTCGATCAGCGCTGATTCGGATATTACGCCCTGCGGCACCGACATGGTCTGCACGGTCGCCTGCTGAGAACCGTTTAAATTCTGGACGGCGATCTGCAGATCGGCAAGATCCACCGCGTCGTCCGACGCGTCCGTCAGATTACATGCCGCCGGATTTGCGCCCCTGTGCATCGCATTTAAAATTTCCTGAATATCTTCCTGCGTAATCGCATAATCTCCGGTCACGTCGCCCAGACGCATCCAGCCGCGCAGCCCGCTCGTCCCGCCGGCGCTTTCCGTCCGGGACGTCGCCACTTCGATCCTGCTTGTCTGGCGCGCGCCTACCTCTACCGTCTGCTCATAATCCGCAAATTTATCCGCGCGGATGCGCACTTTATAGCTTCCCGGAGCCACTTCAAATTTTGCCACGCCGCTCTCGCTCCCGCCGTCTGGAAGGATAAAGCTGCGGCTTGCAAGGGCGCCGCCGCTGATGCTGACCGTTATGTTTCTGCTCTGCGTATAGGGCAGTGTAGAAATCACTTCGACCTCCAGGAACGATTTTTCCATCCAATGATCGGCGGACATCAGGGAAATCGCCGGCAGTTCCGGCAGGCTTTCCCATTCGTCCTCCGGTTCCTGCGCGTCCCCAATCTGCATCGGATCCCCCAGAATCAGTTCTTCTTCTGACATCCCCGTTTCCGAAGTAGGCTCCGTTGTCGTTTCCGTCCCGGAAGTCTCTTCGCTTTGGTTTTCGTCCCCGGAAACGGTTTCGCTTTCCTGTTCGGACGTCTCGGTTTGCGCAAAAATATCGGGAGCGGTTTCCTGCGGATGTTCCGTTGCTGTTTCCGTGCTTTGGGACGTATCGCCCGTTTCGGTATCTCCCCCGCCTGGCGTCTCCCAATCCGCGTCTTTGTCCGGTTCTGAACCGGCGCTCTCCTGCGTATCTGACTGCAATGAAAAAAATTCTGTCTCAGCGGAGCCTATGTCTCCCCCCGCCGCTAAAACAGAATTTGAAAATGGCTGCATCACCAAACAGCCAGTAAGCAATACTGCCACCAGTTTTTTCATTCTTATTTATCCTCCCTTATTAACGATACACTACCCCTATTTGTGTATACTTAAGTACAGTTTACCATATCCTGTATTTTTTTCAACTATATTCGACGATATTTTCTCCTTTTTCTCTTTGTTTTCCGGCGTTTGTGCTGCCCGTGCTGCTCCCGGTATGCGTTGATGGTTTCCATGATTTTATTGTAATCGCGCTCGAACAGTTCTTCGCAGATCTGCGCCCCCAATATTTCCTGCGGTACGTTGAGCAAAATTTTGTCGATCACAAATTCTTTGCTGTTGCGCGCGTACTTGGGCATTGCGTTTAATTCCTGTATGTGCGCAAGTTCCGGACGCCACAGGATGCTCAGTTTTTTCTTCCAGTCCAAGCGCGGGTTTGGCTGCGCTTCCCGCAGCACATAAAAGTCTGTCCGCTTTTCTTCCGCTTCCACGGTAATGATCCCCCAATAGGAAGGAACATGTTCCTGTACATGGTGCGCGTGCCTGGTCCCCGCCACGATATAATTCCGGTCATAGTATTGGTCGTAGTCCTCCACCTGACCGGAAAGGCGGGCATAGGTATCGGCGTCGCTTTTGATCTCGATTCCTACTACCGCTTGCGGCGTGATCATCACGATATCCGCCCGCGATCCCC
The DNA here is from genome assembly GCA_947624335.1 of uncultured Marvinbryantia sp. Taxonomy (GTDB): domain Bacteria; phylum Bacillota; class Clostridia; order Lachnospirales; family Lachnospiraceae; genus Marvinbryantia. Next base: position 497 of record CANQJX010000111.1, on the reverse strand, counting down.
CCATGCGTTTTTCCTCTATTATCCGGACTTTGCCGTATGTCTCCTCCAGAAAGTCAAACAACGGTTCCCGGATATCTTTATCGTGTAGTACGCTCATGTCGGCTCCTATTCTGGTTTGGCTTCTGCCGATATGTCCCTTTGTATTTCCATTGGATTCAAGGACATCTGCTTTTGCCAATATCTGCATATAACGCCATACTGAATGTTTATGTCTACAAATCCGGTCCTTCTTCTATCCATTCCTTTAATTTCTTCTGAAGTTCCTTCTTATCCGGCAAATATAATTGATACTCTGAAGCATAGATATTGGCATCATCCGGCAGTGTAATCTCTACAAGAGTATCGTCTTTTTCCTTACATAACAGAATCCCAACTGTCGGATTTTCCTCCGGAAGTTTCTCATATCTATCATAGTAATGTACATACATCATCATCTGTCCCAGATCCTGATGTGTCAACTTATCAATCTTCAAATCTATCAATACATAACACCTTAA
>CANQJX010000110.1 GCA_947624335.1 uncultured Marvinbryantia sp. | reverse complement strand
GTTATTCTCGTCAAGCGCCGCTTCAATCTCGTCAAGCAGGCAGAACGGCGACGGCTTCAGATTCTGGATCGCAAACAAAAGCGCAATTGCCGTCAGCGCTTTCTCCCCGCCGGACATCTGCATCATATTCTGCAGTTTCTTTCCCGGCGGCTGCGCAATGATGCGGATGCCTGCCTCTAGAATGTCCTCGTCCTCCACCAGTTCCAGCGTTCCCTGTCCGCCTCCGAACAACTGCCGGAACGATCCGGAAAATTCTTTCTGCATCTGCGCAAATTTTTCCATAAACTGCTTTCGCATGCCGCTGTCAAGATCCCGGATAATGTCTTTGAGCGCCTCGCCCGCGCTAACCAGATCGTCGTGCTGCGCGGATAAGAACGCGTGCCGCTCCGCCGTTTCTTTGTATTCTTCAATCGCGTTCACGTTTACGGGACCCAGGTTTTTAATCTCGTTTTTCAATTCCGCAATCCGCTTTTTCAGCTGCGCCGGATTTTCGTGCGCTTTATCCTCGTACTGTTTCGCCTCGCTTGGCGTCAGCGCGTATTCCTCCCACATATAATTGATCTGGCGCTCGCGGTAATCCTCCAGCCGTTCTTTCTGATTGTCCAGCCGGAAATGTTCTTTATCCAGTTCGCTCATCTGCGCGGCGAGTTCCTCCCGCTTCTGGAAAAAGCTCTTATGGACGGCGGCGCATTGTTCGCGCTGCTTCTGCAGCTCCTCAATTTGAACGCGGGTATCCGCTTCGTCCTTCGACGCCTGCGCGATACTCTGACGGATGCTGCCGATCTGTTCTTCTTTGCGGGCAACCTCCGACTCGGATTCCTCGCGGTCGCCGGCAAGCTGTTCTTTTTCCTGCGCGAGCGCGCAGAGTTCTCCTTCCAGACGTTTCAGATTGTCCAGAATAAATTCTTCCTTTTGCGCAAGTTCCGCGGTTCTGGTTCTCGCCTGCGCGGTTTTCCCGCTTTTCTCTTCCAGATCCTTTCGTTTTTCTTCCAGCGCCTTCTGCCGGCCAAGAATGTCCTTTTCCAGATCCTGCTCCGCCTGTCTGGATTCTTCCAACTGCCCCTGGATTACGCTCTGCTCTTTACGGATTTCCCGGATCTGGTTTTCGATCTCGTCCGCTTCCTGCTTTAGCTGCGCGTTCCCCGATAACGTCCTGGTTTTCTGCTCCTCCATTTCCGTTATTTTCAGCTTCGCCGTATTTTGCAGAAGGTATTGCTGCTGCAGCTTTTCCGTCTGGGCCATCAGTTCCGCGCGGTAGCCCGTTCGCTCTGCGCGCAGTTGTTCCATTTCTTTGCGTATTTCATCCAGCCGCCGGTTCTTTTCCCGGATGCTCTTTTCCAATTCGTCCGCTTCGCGCCTTCTTCCAAGCAGATTACTGGAATTTTTGAACGCGCCGCCCGACATGGAGCCGCCCGCGCTTAAAAGCTCTCCTTCCAGCGTTACGATGCGCAGGCTGTGCTTATATTTTCTGGCAATGGCAATGGCGTGGTCGATGTGGTCCACAACCAGCGTCTGCCCCAGAAGATATTCCGCCAGTTGTTCATACGCTTCGTCCACGTCCACCAGCGTGCTTGCCACGCCGACCGCTCCCGGCTCGTACAAAGCCTGCTCTTTTGACAGGCCGCCTCTTTTGCGGATCGCCGTAAGCGGAAGGAAGGTTGCTCTTCCGTAACGGTTTTTCTTTAAATAATCGATCATGCGTTTTGCGGTTTCTTCCTTATCCGTCACAATGTTCTGGATGCTGCCGCCCAGCGCCGTCTCAAGGGCCGTCTCGTACTTTTTCTCTGTTTTAATCAGATCCGCCACTACGCCGTGAATCCCCGGCACCTTGTTTTTCTGTTCCATCACCTTGCGGATGCTGATACCGTATCCGTCGTAGCGCTCCGTCAGATTTCGCAGGGATTCCAGCCGCGATACCTCTTTGTGGTATTCCGCCTGCGCCTCCTCGATCTCACGTCCCTTCGCGGCCATCGCTTCCTGTACCCGCCGGATGTTCTGCTCAATCTGGCCGTTCTGTCCGATCATCTCCTCGATTGTGCGCACAACCGCTTCATACTCTGCCTGCATCGCAGCTCTGCCGCGTTCCAGTTCTTCTTCCTCGCCCTTTGCCGTAAGGAGCTGCCCGGCCAACTGCGCGCTGCGGATCTGGATCTGTTCCGTCATGGTATCATACCGCTGCAGCTTTGCCTGCGTTCCGGAACGCTGATTTAAAATCTCGATCATATTGCTCTGCCCGTCGGAAATCTGCTGCTCCAGAGACTGCACTTCTTCTGCCAGCGCCTCCTGGGCCTGCCGCTGTTCCTGCTCCGCCTGCTCGGCTTCTTCCCGCTCTTTCTGCAATGTCAGGCGGTTCTTTTCTTCCTGTTCCTTTTGCAGTCTGCGGTCCGCAATATCCGCATCCAGGCTCTTTGCGCGGGTGGCGTAATATTCGTCCTTTCCTTTTGCCGAGCGTATCTGTTCCTGCAGAAGTTCAATCTGGCTTTCAAGCTGCTGGCGGACAATTTCCGCCTGATGGATCTGGTTCTGTTTTTCCTCCACCTCTTGACTCAGCCTGTCCAGTTCCCGTTCTGCGGTTTCATATTCGCTTTTCGCGCCGTTCAGCCGTTCGTTTGCCTGCGCGATATCGCCGTCTGAAATCTCCAGTTTTTTCTCCACTTCCTGAAGCTGCGTGCGGATGCGCCTGTCGTCAAGCAAAAACATATTGACGTCGAGATTCTTGAGTTCTTCTTTTTTCTTAAGATAAAGCCGCGCCTTCTCGCTCTGGCGTTCCAGCGGCGCAAGCTGTCTTGTGATCTCGGAAAGAATATCGTTCACACGCGCAAGGTTCTGGTTTTCACTTTCCAGCTTTTTCTGCGCAGTCAGCTTACGTCTCTTGAATTTAACGATTCCCGCCGCTTCGTCAAACAGTTCCCGGCGCTCTTCCGGCTTCCCGTTTAAAATTTTATCGATCTGTCCCTGTCCGATGATCGAATAGCCTTCTTTTCCGATGCCCGTGTCGTAAAACATTTCCTGAATGTCACGCAGGCGACATGCGGTTCCGTTGATCAGATACTCGCTTTCTCCGGAACGGTAAAGCCTTCTGGTGACCGTCACTTCCGCGTAATCCGCCGGAAGCTGATGGTCGGCGTTATCCAGCGTAATCGCCACCGAAGCAAAGCCAAGAGGTTTTCGGTTCTCCGTGCCGGAAAAAATCACATCCTGCATATTGGCGCCGCGCAGTTGTTTGGCGCTTTGCTCGCCCAGCACCCAGCGCACGGCATCCGCAACATTGCTCTTTCCGCTTCCGTTCGGTCCTACAATTCCGGTAATGCCGTTATGGAACTGAAATCTCATCTTGTTGGCAAACGATTTAAATCCCTGAACTTCGATGCTTTTTAAATACATAATTTTTCGGGTTGTCCTTTCAGCGTAATGATCGTACGGTACGCAGCCTGCTGTTCCGCGCTTTTCTTCGTTCTGCCGCGTCCTTCCTCAAACCCCTTTTCCCCGATAAATAGCTGCACGACAAATACTTTGTCGTGGTCCGGCCCTTCTTCCCGAAGCAGCCGGTAAGTGATCTGTTCCCCTTTATAGGTACTCTGCACAATTTCCTGTAAAATAGTCTTGCTGTCAAAAAAGAGCTGTTTGTTTTCTACGTCGTTCAAGATAAATTTATGCACAAATTCCTTTGCGCTTTCCAGGCCGCCGTCTAAATAAACCGCGCCGATCAGCGCCTCCATAGCGTCCGCCGCCACAGAGCCGCGTTTTCTGCCGCCGGTCAGTTCCTCCCCCTTACCCAGCCGCAAAAAGCTTCCCAGTTCGATCTGCGCCGCGCACTGCGCCAGCGTCGCTTCGCAGACAATGCTCGCGCGCAGCTTTGTCATATCGCCCTCACGCATTTCGGGATAATTACGATACAGGAACTCGCTGCTGATCAGTTCCAGCACCGCGTCGCCCAAAAACTCCAGCCGCTCGTTATCCTTCAATTGGTGTTTCTTATGCTCGTTTGCATAAGAACTGTGGCGAAGGGCATTCTCCGCCAGTTCTTTTTTGCGAAACCGGTAGCCGATCATCTGCTCCAGTTCCCGGATTTCTCTTGCCATCCTTCTTCTCCCATCCAAGCTGTCAATTCAAACAGAAAGCAGGGTATTCTGCTGCCCGTCTGCCGCAAAGCAGACATCGTCCACAGAAACCCTGCATCTGTGTTTTCTGCACCGTCCTTAGTTTAAAGCGTTCCGGATCGCTTCCACAACATCGCCCACGGAGACAATCTTCTCTGCCTCTTCATTTGAGATTTCCAGATCAAATTCCTCCTCGATTCCCATGATGATCTGGTACACATCCAGCGAATCCGCGCCAAGATCGTCCACAAATGTCGTATCCGGCGTAATCTCCGCCTCGTCCACATTCATTACCTCTGCAATAATTTTCTGCAATTTTTCCAATTCCATAATGGTCCCTCCTGCTTTTACTGTCTGCTCTCAAATAAGTCTTTTAAAATCCGGTCGATGTGCTGTTCCTGAAACTGGACGCACTGAATAATCGCATTCTTTATCTCGCCGCTTTTTGCGCTGCCGTGCGTTTTTACCACCAGCCCGTTTAAGCCGAGCATCGGCGCGCCGCCATATTCGCTGGCGTCAAAGTCCTTCATCGTTTCTTTTAACGCGGGCTTAACCAGCAGCGCTCCGAGTTTGCCGCGAAAACTGCTCATCATTCCCGCTTTCATCTTAGAGACAAGGGTTGCGCCCACGCCTTCGTAGAGTTTGAGGATTACGTTTCCCACAAATGCCTCGCATACGATTACATCGCAGATTCCGGCCGGAATGTCTCTTGCCTCTACGCTGCCGATGAAATTCAAATCCCCGCACTCCTTCAGTAAAGGATATGTCTCTTTTACCAGAGCATTCCCCTTTTCTTCCTCCACACCGATATTAACGATGCCCACACGGGGATTGGGAATGCCGAGAACCTTTTTTACATAGAGCGAACCCATCCGCGCAAACTGAATCAGATGAGAAGACCGGGCGTCCACGTTTGCCCCGCAGTCCACCAGCAAAGAGACTCCTTTTGCCGTTGGGATAAGCGGCGCAAGCGGCGGGCGTTCCACGCCCCGGATCCTTCCGACAATCAGTTGTCCGCCTACCAGCACGGCCCCTGTGCTTCCGGAGGAAACAAACGCGTCCGCCTCTCCATGCCTGACCAGATTCATTCCCACAACAATTGAAGATTCCTTTTTTCTGCGGACCGCATTGACGGGAGGCTCCCCGGTTTCGATTACATCCTGTGCGTGAACCACCGTAATCTGTTCTTCGGGATATGTGTATTTCTTCAGTTCGCCCGCGATGACCTCCATACGTCCTACAAGAATCACCCGAATATCCCCGCGCTGACGGACTGCCTCGACCGCTCCTTTTACCGGTTCCACAGGAGCGTTGTCTCCGCCCATGGCGTCGACCGCTACCCGTATTCTTTCTTCCATCCGGTATCTCCTCCATTTCTATCCAATATCATACAGGACATCCGCGCAAAAATCAATACTAATTATTCATCGGAACAACGGAAACGGCGCGTTTGCCGTCCGACAAACGCGCCGTAAATTACTCCTGAGCGATAATCTCTTTTTTATTGTAAGTACCGCAGTTCTTGCAAACCCTGTGGGACATCATCAGTTCCCCGCATTTGCTGCATTTTACCAGATTGGGAACCGACATTTTCCAGTTTGCCCTTCTTTTGTCTCTTCTTCCCTTTGAGGATTTATTTTTCGGACAGATCGACATGGTTTACACCTCCTTAAATTTGTTGAAAATCTCCTGAAATTTCGCCATCCTGGGGTCCAATTCTCTGTCCCTGGCATTCAGATCGTCTCCGCATCCGCAGGTCTTCCGATTCCGATTGATTCCGCAGATACTGCAGATCCCCCCGCAGTCCTCTCTGCATAATACCCTGGACGGCCAATTGACCAGAAGTTCGGAATAAACGAGTTTATCCACATCGAGATTGTACCCTTGTATATACACTTGTTCATCCAGCGCCCGGATCCGCTGTTCTTCGTTCAGCTTCATATCCGCCTCTTTATCAAACTGCAGGCGGATGCTGACCTTTACGTCCTCCAGGCACCGGCAGCAGGGAATCACCGTATCGATCCTTGCATTTCCCTTAATCTGCAGCTTTCGCTCTC
>CANQJX010000109.1 GCA_947624335.1 uncultured Marvinbryantia sp. | reverse complement strand
TCGCGGTGCGCGCGCGCCCTTTCCAGCATATCTTTTTGCATTGTCTCCAGAACGTCCGCCGTCTTTTGCGCAAGTTCCGCGATCGGGCAGACAATCTTTTCTCCGGTATCGCGGCGCACGATCACCGCCTGCCCCGCAGCGATGTCTTTGGGCCCCGACTCGATGCGTACCGGAATCCCGCGCATTTCCTGTTCGGAAAATTTCCATCCCGGACTCTTATCGGCGTCGTCCAGTTTTACGCGCAGTCCGGATTTGGCAAGCGTTTCCTGTATTTCCCGCGCTTTTTCCAGCACTCCTTCTTTTTGCATCTGAATCGGAATCACCATCACCTGCGTGGGCGCGATCCGCGGCGGCAGCACCAGTCCGCTGTTATCGCCGTGTACCATGATAATCGCGCCGATCATGCGGGTCGTCATGCCCCATGAGGTTTGATGAACGTATTTTAAGGTGTTGTCTTTGTCTGTAAACTGGATCCCGAACGCTTTTGCAAAACCGTCGCCAAAATTGTGGCTGGTGCCGGACTGCAGCGCCTTGCCGTCGTGCATCAGGGATTCAATCGTGTACGTCGCCTCCGCGCCGGCAAATTTCTCTTTGTCCGTCTTTCTTCCTTTTATAACGGGAATCGCCAGCGTTTCCTCGCAAAAGTCCGCGTAAACGTTCAGCATCTTTATGGTGCGCTCTTCTGCTTCTTCGGCCGTGGCATGCGCCGTGTGCCCTTCCTGCCACAGAAATTCCCGGGAACGCAGGAACGGGCGCGTCGTCTTTTCCCAGCGGACTACCGCCCATGGTCACCCACGCAACCTCCGGCGCAAACCCCTCCACATGATCCTTCTCTTTCTGCAGAAGGCTTTCCGGAATAAACATTGGCAGATAAACGTTTTCTACCCCGGTCTCCTTAAAGCGCCGGTCCAGATCCTTCTGTATATTTTCCCAGATGGCGTATCCCGCGGGCTTGATGACCATACATCCCTTTACGCTGGTATAGTCGATCAGTTCCGCCTTTTTCACCACATCGGTGTACCACTGCGCGAAATCTTCCTCCATCGAGGTAATCGCCTCTACTAATTTCTTGTCCTTTGCCATGATCTCTCTCCTTGCATTTGCGCCTGATACGCTTAATACCATACATTCTAGTTCATTTTTTTCACTTTTTCAACATCTACCTTTATTTTTTCGTCTCCTATACATGTTGTCAAATCTCAAACGTTTTCGTAAATAAATTTTGTTGATTTTTACTTGTAGTTATACTATACTTAAGAAAAACATTCAGACATACATAGGGAGGGTAAAACATGAAATTCGGATTCTTTGATGACGCAAAAAAAGAGTACGTCATCACCACACCGAGAACTCCTCTGCCCTGGATCAACTATCTCGGCAGCCAGGATTTCTTCTCTTTAGTATCCAATACCTGCGGCGGTTACAGTTTTTATAAAGACGCAAAACTGCTGCGTATCACCAGATACCGCTACAACGATATCCCCGCCGACGCCAACGGCAAATATTACTTTATCAAAGACGGCGATACCGTCTGGAATCCCGGCTGGCAGCCGACCAAAACAGAACTGGATTCTTACGAGTGCCGCCACGGCATGGGATATTCAAAATTTACTTCCTCGAAAAACGGCCTGGAGGCGTCCTTGCTTGCCTTCGTTCCGGTTGGCGACGCCTGCGAAGTAAACCGTCTGGTACTGACCAACAAATCCGATTCTCCGAAAGAGATTTCCGTATTTTCCTATATTGAATTCTGCCTGTGGAACGCGATGGACGATATGACCAACTTCCAGCGCAATTTAAGCATCGGCGAGGTGGAAGTGATCGGTTCCGACATTTATCACAAAACGGAATACCGCGAGCGCAGAAATCATTACGCGGTTTATTCCGTAAATACCAAAATCGACGGATTTGACACCGACCGCGATACGTTCCTCGGAGCATACGGCAGCCCGACCGCGCCGGCGGTGGTGACCGCGGGCAAGGCAGGCAACTCTATTGCAAGCGGCTGGTCCCCCATCGGTTCCCATCAGATCAACGTAACGCTTGCGCCGGGCGAATCCAAGTCTTACATCTTCGTGCTGGGCTATGTGGAAAATCCGGTGGAAGAAAAATTTGAAGCGCCGAATGTGATCAATAAAAAACCGGCGCTGGAGCTGCTCGCAAAATACCGCACGGACGAACAAGTGGACGCGGCGCTGGAAGCGCTGGCGGCCGACTGGAACCGTCTGCTCTCCAAGTATACGCTGGAGTCTTCCGAAGAAAAACTGAACCGCATGGTCAACATCTGGAACCAGTATCAGTGTATGGTCACGTTTAATATGTCCCGTTCCGCGTCGTATTACGAGTCCGGAACCGGACGCGGCATGGGCTTCCGCGATTCCTGTCAGGATCTGCTCGGATTTGTACATCTGATTCCGGAGCGCGCAAGAGAACGGATTATCGATATCGCTTCCACGCAGTTTGAGGACGGCAGCGCGTACCATCAGTACCAGCCGCTGACCAAAAAAGGCAATTCCGATATCGGAAGCGGGTTCAACGACGACCCGCTGTGGCTGATTGCAGGCACCGGCGCGTACATCCGCGAGACGGGCGATTTAAGTATTCTCGACGAAATGGTTCCGTTTGACAACGACGCGAGCAAAGCGCAGACCCTGTTTGAACATCTGAACCGCTCCTTCCGTTATATCGTAACGCACAAAGGACCGCACAATCTGCCGCTGATCGGCCGTGCAGACTGGAACGACTGCCTGAACCTCAACTGCTTTTCGGAAGTGCCGGGCGAATCTTTCCAGACGTTCGGACCAAGCGAAGGCCCGGTTGCGGAATCGGTATTTATCGCCGGCATGTTTGTAAAATACGGCAGGGAATTTGCCACCATCTGCGGTCTGCTCGGCAAAGACGATATGAAACAGGACGCCTTAAAAGAAGTGGACGCAATGGAAAAGGCGGTTCTGGACGCCGGATGGGACGGCGAATGGTTTATGCGCGCTTATGACGCGTTCGGAGCGAAAGTCGGTTCCAAAGATTGCGAAGAAGGAAAAATCTTTATCGAGCCGCAGGGCTTCTGCGTAATTGCAGGGATCGGGGCCGAGACGGGCGAGGCGGAAAAAGCCCTGAATTCCGTAGAAAAATATCTGGATACCAAATACGGTATCATGCTCCTGCAGCCGGCTTACTCCAAATACTATGTAAATCTGGGAGAAATTTCTTCCTATCCGCCCGGATACAAAGAGAACGCCGGAATTTTCTGCCATAACAATCCGTGGATCTCTATTGCGGAGACCGTGATCGGCAGAGGCGACCGCGCGTTTCAGGTATACGAGCGGACCTGCCCGGCATACATCGAAGATATCAGCGAAATTCACCGCACAGAACCGTATGTCTACTCGCAGATGATCGCGGGCGCAGACGCAGTCCGCCACGGCGAGGCAAAGAACAGTTGGCTGACCGGAACCGCCGCATGGACGTTTGTAAACGTCTCCCAGTACATTCTGGGTATTCAGCCGGATTATACCGGATTGAAAGTGGATCCGTGCATTCCTTCCAGACTGGACGGCTTTAAGGTAACACGCGAATACCGCGGCGCGCTCTATCATATTGATGTGCAGAATCCCAATCATGTGCAGAAGGGCGTAGCCTCGATGGCAGTAGACGGACAGGCTGTGGACGGCAATATTGTGATCCCGGTCGAGGGTAAAAAAGAATATCAGGTAACGGTTGTGATGGGCTGATGCCTGTCCCCGCGGGGCTGTCGCAAAACTGTGACAGCCCTGTTTTTCCTAAAGACAGCGCCGCAGAAAGGAGCGTCACCATGAAACAGCCTGTTTTATACCGCAAAAGGTTGATCCCGGATGAATGTATCCTGCTGGATCATGACGAAATCCTTCATACCGAAGAAAATCTGATTATTACAAAGTGGAAGACGATCCGCCCGAAAAAAGAATTAAGCCATGGGCTTTCCGCCTTCTTTTTAGATAAGGGAATTAAAGTGAGTAAATTTTTTGATCACGACGACCGGCTGATCTGCTGGTACTGCGATATCATCACGCACACCTATGACGCGGCCTCCAATACTTATGTGATGATCGACTTGCTCGCGGATGTGCTGGTCTATCCCGACGGCACGGTCAAGGTGGCGGATCTGGACGAACTGGCAGATGCCGCAGAACAAAAACTGATCTCCCAGGAGCAGCTTCTGATTGCCCTGCGGCAGCTTGACTGGCTGCTTCAGACTATTTACAGCGGAAAATTTAAAGAATTACAGGATTATCTGGTTTAAAAGCGAAGATTCCGCACTTCTTTTTTCCGCCTATTCGCCTTCGATCAGCTCGATCCTTCTCTGATGGCGTTCCTGCCCGGAAAACGGCGTATCCAGGAACGTATCTACAATCTTTAACGCAAGTCCCGGCCCAACCACCCGGCCGCCTAACGCAAGAATATTGGCGTCGTTGTGCTGTCTGGTTGCTTCCGCCATAAAGCAGTCGGTGCACAATGCCGCGCGGATGCCTTTGATGCGGTTTGCCGCGATGGAAATACCAATGCCCGTGCCGCAGATCAGGATGCCCCGCTCGCACTCGCCCCGCAGCACGGCGTCCGCTACTTTGCGCGCGTATATGGGATAATCCACCGCCGCTTCGCTGTCGCAGCCAAAGTCCTGAAAGGCAAGCCCCCGTTTCTCCAGATGCGCCTTGATCTCCTGTTTTAATTGGTAACCGCCGTGGTCACATGCAATCGCTATCATGCTTCGTCCTCCTTCTTTATCACATCGGCCAATTGATCCACCAGTTCCTTTAAAATCTGAAAGCATGCCTCGTACGCCGGCAAATCCTTGCCGAGCGGGCTTTCCACGTCGCCGGTCCGCCCGCAGTATTGCGCAAGTGTGTATACATTCTTTGCCGCGTCTGCATATTCTTCCAGAATCTTTTCTTTCTGCCCCTGTTCCATGGTCAGCATCAGCGTACGTTCGTCAAAATCGTCTCTGGTAAGCTGCGCCGCTTCATGCCCTTCCAGCGCCACCTGATGATTCTGCAGGATTTCCTGCGCCTTGGGATTGACCGGTTCCGGAAAGAGAACGATCATTCCTCTGGAGTCGGCTATGATATCCTCCAAAAGCAATTTTGTCTGCATCAGCGCCTCCGCAATCGGGGCGCGGCAGGTATCGCTGCGGCTGATAAATGTTACCTTATCATATTTTTTCATGAACACCCTCCGTCGCCAAAATTTCGTGCGTATTCCATATGGTTCCATCCGCGCTACACTTTTATGACATGATGTCCCGCCGCTTTGATCAGGCGGTTCATAATCGCCTGTCCCAGACGGGGCGTATCAAACGCCTCGGAAAAAATGCAGCTTACCTTTTGTTCATCAAATGCGCGCAGGACGCGGTAAAGATGTCTGGCAATGTCCAGTTCCCTGTCTCTGCTCCCGACAGACTGTACCACGCCGCCCTGATAGCGCTCTTTCGTTTCCCCGGATGCGATAACGCCCGGTACGTTTCCTTTCTGCAGTTCTTCCGCAATTCTCCGGTTAATGTATGCGATTACCGCTTCCGGCGCACCCTCGACAATCACCATATCCGCTTTCGGCGCATAATGGCGGTATTTCATCCCCGGCGCTTTCGGTTTCGCATGCACGTCGTTTCCAAAAACGGCGGGATCGGTATCCACCTCGCCGATTACTTCCTGCAGCATTGCACGGTTGATATAACCCGGACGCAGGATGACCGGCCTTTGCGCGCTCATATCTACGATGGTAGATTCCACGCCGATCCCGACGCTGCCGCCGTCAAGAATCATCGGTATTTTCCCATACAGGTCTTCCCGCACATGCGACGCGTCCGTCGGGCTTGGGCGTCCCGATATGTTGGCGCTCGGAGCCGCCACATAGCCGCCGCCGGCGCGGATCAGTTCCAGCGCGACGGCATGCTCCGGCATTCTCACCGCTACCGTATCCAGCCCCCCGGTGGTGGTATCCGGAACCAGATCCGTCTTGGGAAAGATCATCGTCAGCGGTCCCGGCCAGAATGCTTTCGCCAGCGCCTGCGCCTGCTCAGAAACCCGCCGCGCGATCCGGTACAGGTCTTCCATGGCCGCAATATGTACGATCAGCGGATTATCGGACGGCCTTCCTTTCGCCTGATAAATTTTTGCCGCGGCATCCGCATCCAGCGCATTT
>CANQJX010000108.1 GCA_947624335.1 uncultured Marvinbryantia sp. | reverse complement strand
ACGCAGCAGTATGTACCGTCCTGCTTTCTCCAGATCTTCGGGTCGCGAAAATCATAGATACTGCTTCCTTCCGGCAGGTCATTTTCATCCAGAACCGGGTTCTTTTCGTACTTCTCATAATCCGTGCCATCTCCTACCGCGAGGCACTGCGTCTGTATTTCCAGAAAGCCGCCGTTCTTCTGCGGCTCCCGCACCACTCCGGTATACATCAGAAGCTGCCTGCCGTCCGGCAGCGTCAGAGCGCTTCCGGAGTAACAGCCGTCCTTATCATAGCTCTCATCCGGCGCAAGCGCGGCGGGAAGATACTCCCAGTGCAGCAGATCGGCGCTCACCGCATGGCCCCAGTGCATCGGGCCCCAGTGACAGTCATACGGATGATACTGGTAAAACATGTGGTATTTTCCATCATAATAGGAAAACCCGTTCGGATCGTTCATCCAGCCTATGCGGGCGGACAGGTGAAAAGCCGGCCTGCTTTCCCCGGATATATTTTTTTCATAAACCTCTTCGTATTTGCGGGCGTCGCGCAAAGTCTGGCTTGTCATATGCCTCTCCCTCTCCTTTATGATTGATGTTCATTGCTGCGCGTATAAATATTCCAGATAGGATAAAACCATTTCCGTGCGGGGCGTATTTGCGATCACTCCCAGATATACCGCGTCCTGAAAGCCCGCCTTTTGAATGACGGGCGAATCCGACAGGTCCACTCCCATCGGATATTCGTCCGTCTGGACGGAATGGGAGACGTCCGGATCCATCTGCGCGTTGTCCTCCAGGACGGCCGTACCCGTGACCAGCCGCTTCTGCAGCCGGCCGTAAAGTTCCAAAGAATGTTCCCGGAGAAATGTTTCTATATTTAACAAATACCCGTTTTCGCAAAATGCGTCGAACGCTTCCTTATTCATCAGCACAACATCCAGGCACTCCCTGTCGATTGACGCAACGATCTTTGTGCCGGAAGCGCTTGTATAGCCATAGTCCGCGCCGCTTGTTTCTCCGCCAAGATACAGCCCCCGATACAGCTCCAGCTTTTCGTCCGAGGGGTCGGCGTTTGCGTATTCCAGAAATCCTTCCTCTAAATCCGCCAGAAGGTTTTCCCCCGCGTCAATGTTAACCAGCGCCGTGTAAAGTATCGTATCTTTGTGCGTAAAATGTCCGTACAGCAGATATCCCGCGATATACAGCGCGAGGCAGGCGGCAAAGATCGGGAGTTTGTAGTAGTCCCATATATATTCCAGTTTCTTTTTTCCATGCAGATCCCGCGGGCCGGCAGCATCTTCTGTCTGTTCCGGCTCTTCTTTTGTGTCCGCGCCGTCCGGCGCATCCGCCGCCTCCCGCGGCCCTTCGCAGAGCGCCAGAATATTGGAAAGAAAATAAGAACACAAAAGGGCGCACAGCCCTTCTCCAAAAATAACCGCCGGCGTAAAAATACGCACGATCACTACGCCCATCGCAAAATGTATGGCCGCCATCAGCGCGGTACACAGCAGAAAGCGCATGCCGATCATAATCGCGTTTCGGAACATTGCCCGCGTCGTATTTTCAAAGCGCGCGAGCAGCGGAAAAATATACATTAAAACGATCAGATACGCCGCCACCGCCACGGTAAATACCGCCGTGCCAATCGTCCAGACCGCATTGTGAAAGCGCATATGGTAAAACACATAGCCATCCAGCCCCAGGATAACGCCAAGCGCCAGCAGGATAAGCCAGATAACCGTGGCCTGCCGGAAGTTTTCTTTAAAAGAGCGGAAAAAGGACCTGGTCACATTGCCTTCTTCATTTTTTGCCATTTTCAGCGTGACATAATACAGCGCGGTGGTGGAGGCTCCCGCAGTGACGATCGGCAGACAGCAGAGAAGCCATAAAATATTCAGATACACGCTGTAAACGATCTTCGTCAGAAAGCCCATGACCGGTCCATCAATGTCAAACAGTCTGTTCATGTTCGCTCATCCCCTGCGTCCGTCTCCGGTGGATTCCCGGAAGACCAGATTTGTTTCCGTGTACATTGTTCGGTAATTTAAGGAAGGTTCTTTTATCCTGGACATCAAAAGCTGCACCGCTGAAAATCCCATCACCTGGCTGTGAATGTGGATCGTGGTCAGCGCGGGCGTCATAATTCTCGATTCCGCCGAATCGTCAAAACCGCACAGCCACACATCGTCCGGGATAACATACCCAAGATCTTTCAGCGCGCCCGCCGCGTCCATGGCAACAAAATCATTCGCGCAGATAAAAATATCCGGCAGCTCTTCCATATTGCGGATCCGTTCCCTTAAAACCTGACGGTATTCCTCAAACGAGGAGGCGCCGTCTTCTTCCATAATCTGCGTAATGCAGAATGTTTCGTGAAAAGGCATTTCCAGGAGCATCAGCGCGTTTCTGTAACTCATATAGCGTTCAAAAAAGGACTGGCAGTGCATATATTCGCCAATAAATCCGATGTTTGTTTTTTTGCGCTCCTTCATTTCCCGGATCAGGCGGAAGATTTCCGTCTGATTATCCATATATAACCGATCCGCCTCCAAAACCCTGCCCGGCACAATGACCGGAGAGTCGATAAAAAGCGCGGGCAGACCCAGCGCGCAGAGCATCTCGCAGTACGGATAGTCAAACAGTTCCACACAGACGATCCCCGCCGTCCGGCTTGCGGAAAAGGAGACCGGAAGCTGTAATCCGTCGATTTCTTCTTTTATAATATGATGAATCGTGAGAATGTAGCCAAGCTGCGCCAGCTCTCTTTGAAATTTATCGAGCATGGTAGACGCAAAATGCGAAGCGGTCAGCGTATTGCCGGCAAGCAGCGCAATTTCTTTTTTTTCTTCCGGTTCCGAAAGACGCAGACCGACTTCGCCTTCCCCGGTAACCGTAAGATAAGAAAACTGCTTATATCCCATTTCTCTTGCTTTCATCAAAACGCGTTCCCTGGTTGCCTCCGCCAGCACGCCCGTATTATTTATCGCCTTGGAAACCGTATTCCGGGATACGCCCAGCGCATCTGCGATATCCTGTATTGTAACCTTTGCTGCCATATTTCCTCCCTTTATCCAGATTACTGAACAGATTCCGTTTAAAACTTATTATAATGCATAAACTATAATGTGTCAAATGTAAAAATCCAAGCATGGAAAATATTTAAAAAGCCGTATTCTTTTTCTGTTTTACCCGTTTTTGGTGCAAATTATTCGTTTAAATGTAAAAATATTGTGCATATGCCAAATATTTCATTGACTAAAGTGTAAAAATATGGTATTTTAAATATACTTAACCCACCAGGTGTAATTTGCCTATGCACAGATTGCACAGAACGAACGGATCTTCAAGCAAGTGGGAATATGAAAGGAGGAAAACATGTCAAGTAATCCTACAACCGTTCCTGCCGGAGAACGGAAAACAAAATCTCTGAGCATCCACAATACGCTGCTTTACATGAGACAGCACTGGCAGCTCTATGTGGTGTTTCTCCTGCCGGCATTTGCACTTACCATCATTTTCAAGTACATCCCCATGGGCGGGATTATGATTGCCTTCCAGGAGTACAATCCCTTTAAGGGTATCCTGGGAAGCAAATGGGTCGGGTTTCAGTATTTTAAGCGCTTTCTCTCGTCGCCCGACTTTCTTTCCTACCTGGCCAACACGTTAAAGCTGAGCGTCTACGGCCTGCTGTGGGGCTTCCCGGTTCCGATCATCCTGGCCTTTCTGCTGAACCGGATCCAGAGTAAAGGGCTGAAAAAGAAAATTCAGCTTGTACTCTATCTCCCTAATTTTATTTCCGTCATTGTACTCTGCGGTATCGTCCGGATCTTCCTTTCCGTGACCGGCCCGGTAAATCTTCTGCTTGGCACGGAAATAAACTTTATGACCATGCCCCAGGCGTTTCGGACGATCTACATCGCCAGCGGCATCTGGCAGGGAGCCGGCTGGGCCTCCATCATGTATACGGCGGCGCTGGCCAACGCAAGCCAGGATCTTAAAGAAGCCGCGGTTTTGGACGGAGCAAACATTCTGCAGCAGATCAGAGCGGTAGAATGGCCCGCGATCAAAGACATCGTAGTAATCCAGTTTATCCTGCAGGCCGGCAACATCATGAGCATCGGATTTGAAAAAGCGTACGCACTGCAGACGGACCTGAACCTGGCCGCGTCGGAAATCATTTCCACATATGTTTATAAGCAGGGTCTTGTGAGCGGAAACTTCAGCTTTTCCACCGCTGTCGGCCTGTTTAACACCGTAATCAACGTCATTCTCCTGGTGGCGGTAAACAAGATTGTCGCAAAGATGAATGACGGACAGGGATTATAGGAGGGGCGAAATGAAAGAAAAACATTCTACTAAATTTTTTACGCAGGATCGGCTGCTGCTCACCATCGGCTATCTTTTGATCGGCCTGTTCGTACTGGCTATTATCGTTCCCATGATTTATATTATCATCGCTTCCTTTATGGATCCGGTAACGCTGCAGAATAACGGCATTACATTCGATTTCAGCAAATGGACCCTGACCGCCTACCAGCGCGTTATCTCTAACGCGCAGATCTGGATCGGATTCAAAAACGCTGTCGTCTACTCTGTGCTGTTTACCGTTATCTCCGTCGGCGTCACCATGCTGGCGGCCTACCCGATGTCCAGAGCGGACTTCAAGGGAAGGGGCTTTTTCAACATCATTTTTATGATTACCATGTTCTTCGGAGGCGGCCTGATCCCCACTTACCTGCTGATCGGCAACCTGGGACTGCTGGACAGCATGTGGGCGGTGATCCTGCCGGGCGCGTTCAGCGTATGGAATATGGTAATTGCCAGAACCTATTACAGAGGAATTCCGGGAGAACTCAGGGAAGCCGCCGATGTGGACGGCGCAAACGAGATCGTATTTTTCTTCAAAATCCTGCTTCCCGTATGCACGCCTGTAATCGCGGTGCTGGCCCTGTGGCAGTTCGTAGGCATGTGGAACAGCTATTTTGACGCCATGATCTACTTAAACGACTCCGCCAAACAGCCGCTGCAGCTTGTCCTGCGCTCCATCCTGATCCAAAACCAGCCGGAGTCCGGTATGATCTCGGATATGCAGAGTACGGCGCAGAGGGCGCAGCTTGCGGAGCTGCTGAAATATGCAACCATCATTATCTCCAGCCTTCCGCTGCTGGTGATGTATCCCTTCTTCCAGAAATACTTTGACAGCGGCATCATGGCCGGCGCGGTCAAAGGCTGATAAGCAAGGACAAAAAGGAGCAAAAACATGAAAAAAAGACTTATAAAACGTATATTGGAGATTTTAGCGGCAGGGGGCCTGGCTCTTTCCTTATGTTCCTGCGGGAGAACGGCGGCCACCCTGAACACGGGCGAAGAAATGCAGGTGGTAGATCCGGCGACGCTTCAGTTTCCGCTGGCAGAAAAGAAAACGCTTACCGGCATGATCAGCTTTCCGGCAAATACGGAGTCCGATCCCAATAAGCGCACCATCTTTAAAAGACTGCAGGAAGCGACAAACGTAGAGATCGACTGGACCGCGATCCAGTCGGATCAGTGGGGAGACAAGATCACGCTCAATATGTCTAATCCCAATCTTTTAACCGACTTTGTATTCTCCGCGGGCTTTAACGACAGCGACCTGCTCCGCTATGCAGACTACGGCGCAATCATTCCGCTGGAAAAATATATTGATACTTATATGCCGAATTTAAGCGCCGTCTTTGAAAAATACCCGGAATACCGGAAGATGAGCACCGACGTCAACGGGCACATCTGGGCGCTTCCGTGGATAGAACAGCTCGGTTCCGAAAAGACGGCCATCCAGACCGTCGGCGGCATGAGCTTTATCAATAAAAAATGGCTGGATTTTCTGGATCTTGACATCCCGGAAACCGTAGACGAGTTTGAGCAGACGCTGATCGCCTTCCGCGACAACGCAGAGCGTATTCAAAAAGAGTTTGGCATCGAGGGCAGCATTATCCCCATGTCCTGTATCTTAAACGACGGCGATCAGGATCCCGCTATTTTGATCAACGGATTTGGGGAAGGCTACGGAGACGCCGACAAGGGAAGGCATATCGCGGTCACAGATGACGGCGAAGTGATCTGCAGCACTACCCAGCAGGGTTTCCGCGACGGCATTGAATGGCTGCACAAGCTGTATGACGAGGGCCTGATCGACCGCGAAGCGTTCACTCAGGAACGGTCCACTTATGTGGCGAAGGGCAAATCC
>CANQJX010000107.1 GCA_947624335.1 uncultured Marvinbryantia sp. | reverse complement strand
GTCTATGGTTTTCATCTTTCTTCCTTTCCTTCGCCTGTTCTTTTGTTTCCCCGAAAGCGTTTCAGGACTGTTTTCCAAGATAAGCCAGGATTCCTCCGTCCACATAAAGCACATGTCCGTTCACAAAATTGGAAGCGTCGGACGCAAGAAAAATCACCGGTCCCATCAGATCATCCGGCGTTCCCCAGCGCGCCGCAGGCGTCCTGCCGATAATAAAACGGTCAAACGGATGGGGCGTGCCGTCCTGCTGTACTGCGCGCAGCGGAGCGGTCTGCGGCGTAGCGATATAGCCGGGTCCGATTCCGTTGCACTGGATATTGTACACGCCATATTCCGCGGCAATATTTTTGGTAAGCATTTTCAGCCCGCCTTTTGCCGCCGCATAGGCGCTCACCGTTTCGCGTCCGAGTTCGCTCATCATGGAACAGACATTGATGATCTTACCGTGCCCTTTGCGCATCATTGCCGGGATAACGGCCTTCGCCATAATAAACGGCGCGGTCAGGTCAATATCCACCACCTGCCGGAATTCTTCTGCTTTCATCTGGATCATAGGGATCCGTTTGATAATTCCCGCGTTATTTACCAGAATGTCCACTATTCCGATCTCTTTTTCAATCGTGCCCACCATGTGCTGTACCTGATCTTCCTCCGTTACGTCGCACAAAAACCCGCGCGCGTCAATGCCGCGCTCCTGATATGCCTTTTGCGCCTGTTCCAGATGTTCTTCATTCCGGCAATTAAAAACGATCCGCGCTCCCGCCTGGGAGAGTGCCTGCGCCATAGCGAATCCGATCCCGTAAGCAGCGCCTGTTACCAGAGCGACCTTTCCCTGTAAAGAAAACTGATCCATCATCATCGGCTGCCTTCCCCTTCCGTTAAAATTCTTTATTTATATCATAATATAAAACCTTCTTTTCCGCAATACGAAACCATATCTTCAATAGCGGTTGCGTCAGGCGTCAGAAATTACTATAATAAATGCAGACAAATCAAAAAGAACGGAGAAAACCGGCATGAAGCAATTTATGGATAAACAGTTTCTTCTTGAGAGCGAAACCGCGCAAAACCTGTATCACAACTATGCGGCCCCCACGCCGATTCTGGACTATCACTGCCATCTGAATCCCAGGGAAATTTACGAGAACCAGCCGTTTCCGAACATTACGGAAGCGTGGCTTGGCGGCGATCATTATAAATGGCGGCAGATGCGTTCAAACGGCGTAGACGAATCCGCTGTCACGGGAAATGCGCCCGCGCGGGAAAAATTCCAGAAATGGGCGGAAACACTGGAAAAACTGATTGGGAATCCGCTCTATCACTGGTCGCATCTGGAGCTGCAGCGTTTCTTCGGCTACAACGGACATTTATGCGGCGAAACGGCGCAGGAAGTATGGGAGCTTTGCAATGAAAAACTTGCGCAGCCCGATATGCGCCCGCGCAGTCTGATCCAAAAATCCAATGTCACCTTGATCTGCACGACAGATGATCCGGCAGACGCGCTGATGTGGCACGAAAAGCTGCAGGCGGATCCGGATTTTGACGTCCGGGTTCTGCCCGCATGGAGGCCGGATGCGGCGCTGAATATAGAAAAGCCGGCGTTTTTGGAATACCTGCAAAGGCTGTCCAAGGCGGCCCATATCGACATCAAAACCCCGGATGACCTGAAAGCAGCGCTCTTAAAGCGCATGGAATTTTTCCGCGCGCATGGCTGCCGCGTGTCCGACCACGGCCTGGATGATGTATGCTGCGCGCCCGCTTCCGAAGCGCGGGTCAAAGAAATTTTTGCCAAACGTCTTGCGGGCGGCGAGCTTACCGCGCCGGAGATCGCGCAATATAAAACGGCGCTTCTGCTGTTTCTGGGAAAAGAATATCACCGTTTTAACTGGGTCATGCAGCTTCATTTCGGCTGCATGCGCAATGCCAACAGCCGGATGTTTTCCCGCCTGGGGCCGGACAGCGGTTTCGACTGCATCGGCAACAGCGCGCCCGCCGCTCAGCTTACAGATTTTTTAAACGCGCTGGACGTTACGGACGAACTGCCAAAAACCATCCTGTATTCTCTTAACCCGGCGGACGACGCCGTGATCGGCGCCATGATCGGATGCTTCCAGAATTCCGAAGCGGCCGGCAAAATCCAGCAGGGCAGCGCGTGGTGGTTTAACGATCACAAAACCGGCATGATCCGGCAGATGACCTCCCTTGCAAACCTGGGCGTTTTCGGAAACTTTGTGGGAATGCTTACCGACTCCAGAAGTTTTCTCTCCTACCCGCGCCACGAATATTTCCGGCGCATTCTCTGCAACCTGATCGGCGGATGGGTGGAAAACGGAGAATATCCCTATGATGAAAAAGCGCTGAAAAAACTGATAAAAGGCATCTGTTATAATAACGCCGTAAACTATTTTGGATTTGATCTGGCCAAAGATCCCGCGTAATTTCTCTTTGGCTTGCCGCAAAGCGCGGGATTCTCCCCGCACGCGTCCTGTCCTGAAATTTTTTGCTGATTTTTATTGATTTTATTTGTTTATCATGTATAATATCATAGAGGAAGTCGGAAAAATTCTGCTCTTCTTCCGGAAATATACTATGAAAGAAAAGAGGTTAAAAGATGGCAGAGATTAATTTAAGCAAGTATGGCATTACCGGAACGACCGAAATCGTACGCAATCCTTCTTTCGAGTTTTTGTTTGAGGAGGAGACAAAACCGGGACTGGAAGGCTTTGAAAAAGGCCAGGTCAGCGAACTGGGCGCAGTGAATGTAATGACCGGTATTTACACGGGACGTTCCCCGAAAGACAAATTTATCGTAATGGACGAAAATTCAAAAGATACCGTATGGTGGACGACAGACGAATACAAGAACGACAACCACCCCGCTTCCGAGGAAACATGGAAAGCGGTAAAAGATCTGGCGATCAAAGAACTTTCGGACAAGAGACTGTTTGTAATGGACGCTTTCTGCGGAACCAACAAAGACACCCGCATGGCGATCCGTTTCATCATGGAAGTTGCATGGCAGGCGCATTTTATCAAAAATATGTTTATCCAGCCTTCCGAGGAAGAACTTGCAAACTTCGAGCCGGATTTCGTTGTTTACAACGCTTCCAAGGCAAAAGTGGAAAACTACAAGGAACTTGGCCTGAATTCTGAAACAGCCGTAGTATTTAATATCTCCAGCCGCGAGCAGGTAATCTTAAATACATGGTACGGCGGCGAAATGAAGAAAGGTATGTTCTCCATGATGAACTACTATCTGCCGCTGAAGGGTATCGCTTCGATGCACTGCTCTGCCAATACCGATATGGACGGCAAAAACACCGCTATCTTCTTTGGTCTGTCCGGAACGGGCAAAACTACGCTTTCCACCGATCCGAAGCGTCTGTTGATCGGCGACGACGAGCATGGCTGGGACGACAACGGCGTATTTAACTTCGAGGGCGGCTGCTATGCGAAAGTAATCAACCTGGATAAAGAGTCCGAACCGGATATCTACAATGCGATCAAGCGCAACGCTCTGCTTGAGAACGTTACCCTGGACGCAGACGGCAAGATCGATTTTGCCGATAAGAGCGTGACGGAGAATACGCGTGTATCCTACCCGATCAATCATATCGAAAAAATTGTTCGTCCGGTATCCGCCGCTCCGGCAGCAAAGAATGTAATCTTCCTGTCCGCAGACGCGTTCGGCGTACTTCCGCCGGTATCCGTACTTACTCCGGAACAGACGCAGTATTATTTCCTGTCCGGTTTCACCGCAAAGCTTGCAGGCACCGAGCGCGGCATTACCGAACCGACTCCGACCTTCTCCGCCTGCTTCGGCCAGGCGTTCCTGGAACTGCATCCGACAAAGTATGCGGAAGAACTTGTAAAGAGAATGGAAAAGAGCGGCGCGAAAGCATATCTGGTAAATACCGGATGGAACGGCACCGGCAAACGTATCTCCATTAAAGATACCCGCGGCATCATCGACGCTATCTTAAACGGCGATATCTTAAACGCTCCGACAAAGAAGATCCCGTACTTCAACTTTGAAGTGCCGACCGAGCTTCCGGGCGTAGACTCCCACATTCTGGATCCGCGCGACACTTATGCGGATGCTTCCGAGTGGGACGCCAAAGCAAAAGATCTGGCGCAGAGATTCGTTAAGAACTTTGCAAAATATGAGAGCAACGCAGCCGGCAAGGCTCTGGTTGCCGCAGGTCCGCAGTTATAAAAAATCTGTTCCTGTAAAAAATGAAGGCTTTCGGAACGTAAGTTCCGGAAGCCTTTTCTATCTTCCATCCGTCTGTCTCTTAGCGGATGCGCTGCAGGCTGAGCGGCAGCTCCAGCCCGTTTTCTTCCAGCAATTCTTTGTCGTTTAAAATTTCTTCTGTCGGCCCGTCGCAGACGATCCTTCCATCCGTCATCAGAACCGTCCGCCTGCAGGTATCCAGAATCAGATCCAGATCGTGCGATGCAATGATCTTTAAATGTTCAAACGAATTTAGAATGCGGATCAGGTTTCTTCGATTGCGCGGGTCCAGCGCGATAGACGGTTCATCCATAAGGATAATATCCGGCGTCATGGAAAGGATGGTGGCAATGGATACCAGTTTTTTCTCCCCGCCCGACATTTTGTAAATCTGCTTTTCTTTTAAATGTTCAATTCCCGTCAGGCGCAGAGCCTGCTCCACTCTCCTGTCCACCTCCGCTTCCGGAAGCCCGTAGTTGCGCGGGGCAAACGCAATGTCTTCATAAGCCGTCGTCAGAAAAAGCTGGCTGTCTGAATCCTGGAATACATAACCGATCTTGGAGCGGATCTGCGCCAGCGTTTCCTTTTCCACCGGAATATCTTCCACGCGGATACTGCCCTCAAATTCCGTATTTAATCCCACAAGCAGCTTTAAGAAAGTCGATTTCCCTACCCCGTTTGCCCCGATCAGGCCGATGGAATCGGTCTCCGCGCCGTGAAAGGAAAGATCCTTCAGAATCGGTCTGCCTTTTTCATACCCAAAAGATACCTGTTCCACATCGATGTGTATATGGCTCATGCAAAAATCCCTCCTATCAGATTGCCGGCAAGCAGTACCACCGGACATAAGCGAAACAGCACGATCATGCCCAGCCACAGCAGCAGCCACATAAGGTCCGGCATACGAAATGCCGTTGTCTCGCCCAGATAGCGGTACTCTCCCTGGTAGCCGCGCAGCAGCATACTCTCATAAACTTCGTTTGCCCGATCCATGCTGCGCAGCAGAAGCTGCCCCGCAAGAGATCCCCACACCTTAAAATGTACGCCTTTTTGATTGGGCGCGCGCAGAGAATACGCCTGTGTAATCCGGTTTACTTCTTCAAGCAGAACCGTGATATAGCGGTAAGTCAGCATAAACTGCGTTACCATTGCGCGGGGGACATGCAGCAGCCGAAGCGCATAACAGAGCTTTTCCACCGAAGTGGTCGCGATCAGAAGATATGAGGCGAGGACGCTGAACACGCCCTTTAAAATCAGCGTAACCATAGACAGGACGCCTGCGCTGAACCGGATTCCCGCAATGATCACATCCTGTTTATCCAAAAACGGATTGGCGATTCCCACCAGACAGACAAGCGGCAGGACAATCCGAAGCCGCTTTACGCTGTCCCAAAAGGACAGCTCTGAGAGCATAAATACCGCAATCGGATAGACGGACATGGCAATCAGTCCCGCGACGTCATATTTATGGAACGATACGACCGTTACGATGTAAAATACCGTCACAACAAATTTAACCAGCGGGTGAATCCGGTTCACCCACTGGTCTCTTGACGTCAGCGCGTCGATATGATGGATTTCGTAAATCGCATTTCCTATTTTACTCATGCCGCCTTTTTCTTTCTGAAAAATTTAAACAGATAGCACGCTCCGACGCAGAGCGCTACCACCGCCAGAGAACCCACGATTCCGGAAACGGTCGTTCCCAGCGCCGACTCCGAACCCTTAAACGCATAATCCGGAAGCAGAGAAGTAAATTCCTGCACGGAGCCCGCCGCCTGATAAACGCCGCCTGCCGCCTCCAGCTCCGTGGAGCCGGTAATGCGCTCAATCGACCATTCCAGTCCGTCCGGGAAGGACGACGCCGCGAGCGACAACAGACCGCCGATCAGCGCAGCCGCAACCGCAAGGATCGCAAGCGTCTTTTTAAAGGAAAATCTGCCTTCCTTCTGCTCCGCCCGAGAAGCGCCGAACAACAGCTCCGGCCTCGCCTCGTACACGAACACGAGCACCGCCGCAGTGATTAGGCCCTCCACAAAACCGATCGCCAGATGAATCGGCTGCATCGTCGCCACAAATGTGGTGAA
>CANQJX010000106.1 GCA_947624335.1 uncultured Marvinbryantia sp. | reverse complement strand
TTGGCAGTTCGCGTTCCCCTAGCCGGCTGTTTGTCTGTACCGTTTTGTTCCCAAACCGCACCTCTCCGACAAACAGCAAAAGAGCGCACAAAAGCAAAAGGACGCTTCCCCTGTGCCGCTGAATCAGCGCCTCAAACCGTCCGTTTTCCATACCCGTTTCTCCTGAATATCTTTTTACAGTATATGAAAAAAGTGAGTGCGGTTATGCAACCGGCACTCACTCATACCTGTCTCTCTTTTTCAGATCAGAAAATCCTTCAGACGTTTGCTTCTGGACGGATGGCGCAGCTTGCGCAGGGCTTTCGCCTCAATCTGCCGGATGCGTTCACGGGTGACGTTAAACTCCTTCCCGACTTCCTCCAGCGTTCTCGCCCTGCCGTCAACCAGCCCGAAACGGAGCTGCACAACCTGACGCTCCCGGTCTGTCAGGGATTCCAGGGCGGTTTCCAGTTCCTCCCGCAGCATGGAAAACGCCGCCGAATCCGCCGGGGAAAGCGCGGAATCGTCCTCGATAAAATCGCCCAAATGGCTGTCGTCTTCTTCTCCGATCGGGGTGTCCAAGGACACCGGATCGCGGGAAATCTTCAGCACTTCCCGCACGCGCGATACCGGCACGCCAAGGCGGTCCGCCACTTCTTCCGGCGTCGGTTCCCGTCCAAGCTCCTGCAGGAGCGTCCTGGTCATACGCAGCGTCTTATTGATCGTCTCCACCATATGCACCGGGACGCGGATCGTCCTTCCCGTATCCGCGATACCCCTCGTAATCGCCTGGCGGATCCACCAGGTAGCGTAAGTACTGAATTTAAAGCCCTTGGCATAGTCAAACTTGTCCACCGCTTTCATCAGTCCCATATTACCCTCCTGGATTAAATCCAGAAACGGCATCCCTCTGCCGACATATTTTTTGGCGATACTTACCACCAGACGGAGATTTGCTTCGATCAACTGTTTTTTTGCCGACTCGTCGCCTTCTTCCACGCGCTTTGCAAGCGCTACCTCTTCCTCCGTGGAAAGCAGCGGGACATTTCCGATCTCTTTCAGGTACATGCGCACCGGATCTTCCGTGCTGACGCCTTCCAGAACGTCCGCGTCCTCGATGATCTCTACGTCTCCCTCATCGTCCAGAAGAATTTCGTCGTCGTTATCCAGAAGGAGCTCGGCCGTTTCGTCGGCGCTGTCCTCCTGCAGCACGTCAACATTATTCTTTTCCAGATACTCAAAGACAAAGTCCATCTTTTCCTCGGAAATCTGTATGCCCGCAAATGCGTCGTTGACTTCCTTGTAGGTCAGCATATTCTTTTTTGTCTTTGCGCTTGCCAGCAAGTCCTCCAGTATCTTTGTAAACTGTTCCTGCATCTCATCCATAAACTACCAAATCTCCTCTCAGGGTAATCAGCGGACCTCCGGTATGCTCGACATATTCCCTGGTAATGGTTACTTTACCAATATTGTCATCTTTGGGAATTTCATACATAATATCCAGCATAATTTCTTCAATGATCGCCCGCAGGGCCCTTGCCCCCGTCTTTTTCTCCTGCGCCTTTTCCGCAATCGCCTCCAGCGCCGCTTCCTCAAACTCCAGTTGCACTCCATCCAGCGCCAGCAGTTTCTGGTACTGTTTCAGGATTGCGTTCTTCGGCTCCTTCAGAATCTGCACCAGCATATTCTTCGTCAGCCCGTGCAAGGCAAATATGATCGGCAGACGCCCGATAAACTCCGGGATCATCCCAAATTTGCGGATGTCCTCTATGGTTACTTCCTCCAAAATGTCCAGGTCGTCGTCATATTTGTCTTTCAGGTCCGCGCGAAAGCCGATGGATGCCTGTTGATTCAGCCGTTCTTTGATAATATCCTCCAGTCCCGGAAACGCGCCGCCGCAAATGAACAAGATATTGCGCGTGTTTACGGTTTCCAGCGGAACCATCGCGTTTTTGCTGCTTGCCCCCACCGGAACCTCCACCTCGCTGCCTTCCAGCAGCTTCAGCATTCCCTGCTGAACGGATTTCCCGCTTACGTCTCTTTGATTTGTATTTTTCTTTTTGGCGATTTTATCAATCTCGTCGATAAAAATAATGCCGTGTTCCGCTTTTTCAACGTCGTTGTCGGCCGCCGCCAGAAGTTTTGTCACAACGCTTTCAATATCGTCGCCGATGTAGCCGGCTTCCGTCAGCGAAGTGGCGTCCGCGATTGCCAGAGGCACGTCCAAAAGCTTCGCAAGCGTTTTTACCAGATAGGTCTTTCCGCAGCCGGTCGGGCCGATCATCAGCATATTGGATTTTTCTATTTCGATCTCGTCCATTGTGCCGGAAGCCACTCTCTTGTAGTGATTGTAAACGCCCACGGAAAGCACTTTTTTCGCATGTTCCTGCCCGATGATGTACTCGTCCAGGCTTTCTTTAATCTTATGCGGGGCGGGAATGGATTTGATGTCAAAAACCTTCGCCTCCTTAGCCTGCTCCTTTTTCTTTTTTACGCGCTGCCGCTTCGGAATTTCGTCCGGAATATCCGACAGATGGATCATCTGCATATTGGGAAACCGTTTGGACAATTCCGCCAGTTCCTTATAGGTGTCCGCGTCCAGACGGCTCATGCTGTCAAATGATTTCTGAAGACAGTCCGGGCAGATCGTAATATGGTTCATCAATTCAATCATCTTACCCGCTTTGCTTTCCGGACGGTGGCAGATATAACAAATCTTTTCATAATCGTCTTCTTTTTTTACTTCTTCGGATAAAGATTCTTTTTCTTCTGACACAAAATCCCCCTCTTCTGCGTACGCACACAAAATCTGCATAGCACACCCATCATAAGCATGATACCACAGGATATGATTTTGTACAAGAATAGTTTTCAAAAAGAATATCCGGTATGCCGTGCATACCGGATATTTTTCTTAAAATCCAAATCCTTCAAAAAAGTCTTCCAGGCCATATCCCCGGCTGTCATCGTCATAATAATCGTCGTCCGCGGGGACGTCCTCGTCGTCCTGATCCTGCTCCAGAAGATCCGACTTCTTTCCCAGGGTAACCTCGATCTGTTTTTCGACATAACCGCCGCCTTCCTCAAATCTGAGCAGGGTAACCAGCACGGTTTCTCCTGCCTCATAGTACTGCAGACGGTCTATCAGCTCTTTTCTGGTCGAAATATTGGTCTTATCCAGCTTTGTGATAATATCGCCTTCGCAAACGCCCGCTTTTTCCGCCGCGCTGTCTCTTGTCAGGCCGTATACCAGCGCTCCGGACGGCACGTTATAAAGCTGCTGCGCTTCCGCGGAAACATCTCTTACCTGTATGCCGAGCGCTCCCGCTTTGTCTTCGTCTACTTTGCTTCTGGTCGTCTCGTTCATCAGATCCTCAATGATCGGTTTTGCCGTATTGATCGGAATTGCATATCCCATGCCTTCCACATAGCTTACCGTAGCCTTCACGGAGTTAATGCCGACCAGCCTTCCGTTCATATCCAGCAGGGCGCCTCCGCTGTTGCCAAAGTTGATCGCCGCATCTGTCTGGATCATATTGTTGGTTACAATGCCGCTTCCGGTATCAACCGTCACTTCACGGTTCAGGGCGCTGACTACGCCCGCCGTCACCGACTGTCCATAGCCCATCGCGTTTCCGATTGCCACTACCCATTCGCCGACCTGCATGCTGTCGGAATCGCCCAACTGTACAATGGCAATCTTATCCAGGATTTCTTTGTCGATATCTTCCAGTTTTACGGCAACCACCGCCAGATCCATGGAAGAATCCGTACCCTTGATCAGCGCCGGAGCCAGCAGCTTGTCTTCGTCTTCCTCGTCAACATCCACGCTGAAGCATACCGTCAATTCTTTGGAATCCGCTACCACATGGTTGTTGGTCGCGATCAGCAGTTCGTCGTCGCTCTTTGCCACAATAATGCCGGAACCGCTTCCTTCCGTCTCTACCTCATAAACTCTGCCGAAATAATTCATGTCTTTGGTGCCCACCTGCGTGATGGCGACGATTGCCGGCATCACATCCTTTGCGACCTTCTGTACATTCGGCAGCCCCTGCACGGCCGTCTCCTGCACATCCGTTGTTTCCGTTTCCAGCAAAGAGGTCTCATCCAGCATAGCGTCCCCGTTTAAATTAATTGCGGAATCCAAGGTGATGCGTTCCGGATCTCTTTCTTCCTTCTCTGTATTTCCGAATCCGTATGCCGTCACCCCCAGCACGCATGCCGTCGTCAGAACTGCGGCGAAAATTCCAAAACGTTTATGGTTTCTCATAGGTCATTCCTTCTTTCTTGTTTTCATTGCTGTTATCTTAACAGGCATTTGTGTTCAATTTGTGACTATAATTTTAAAAAAGTTTGTTTTTCCAAAAATTTCTGTTCATAGAACACCAGCGCACCCATGCCGCCGGCAGCCGGCGGTAATGCTTCCCGGCAAAATAGCCCAGATACTTGCAGCCGCTCTGCCAGATCAGCTTCGGGAGCAGATAAAAACGTCCGTTTTTCATCAGATACCGGGCCGTATCCTTTACCAGACGTATTCCTTCGCTCTCCGAACGGACCTGCCCAAAAATTTCCGGATAATCCGCCTGCGATACCGCAAGATCAAAATTCCTGTGAAATTGCTGCGCGCCGCTGTAATTATGGGAATGGATCACCTGAGCGTCCGCCTCGTAAGCGATACGGTATCCCGCTTTGATCAGGCGCGCCGCTAATACCATGTCTTCATTAAAAATAATCTGCTTTTCAAAACCGCCCATTTTTTCATAAGCTCTGCGCACATAAGCGGCGCAGACATTGGAACACAGATACGTTTTAATCCCAAGACGCGGCAGATCCTTTTGCGACCTGACCACGCTTTGCGCCGGATAGTTGAAGGTTCTGGTATAACGCTCCAGAAAATGGCAGTCTTCGGCCGGAAGCTGCCTGGCATACGCTGCCGCTACCGTTTCGCCGTCCCCGTTTCCAAGCCGTTGCACAAGGCGCTCGATCAAATACTCGTCCGCCGGTACGGCGTCCTGCGTCATAAAAAGCAGGATCTCCGCGTCTGTCATAGCGGCGGCAGCCGCCCGCGTGCCGCCGTGGTCAAATTCCTCCCGGCCGATATGGCAAACGGCCAGCGGGATTCCGCTGCCGGTCCGTCCCGCCTCAAATTTCGCTTTCAGTGCAGACGAAAGCACCCATGCAGGTTCTTCCGTATTTATAACAAGAATCTGCATGGGTCTTTGTGTCTGGCGTTCTAAGCCCTCTATTAACTGCTCAAATCGCTTGTCCGGCTTATAAGTCGGAATGATAACAGATATTGTTCGTTTTTCCATCATGGCTGTCTGTTTGCCCGTTTACGACAAACCGGTGGCATTGATCAGTTCGTTGCTGATCTCCTGTACGGTTTCGGACGGTGAATATTCTTCGTTATCAAAGAGGAACTGGTGCAGCTCCGTCACGTTCTTCGCCAGATTGACCGGCGCAACGATATCGTTGTTGATCTGCATCGCCTGTTTCTCAAACGGAAATCCCTTTGTTTCCACCAGATGATAGGACGCAATGTTCATCGCCAGATCCATGATCTCCTTCTGCGTCAGATTGGTCTCTACATTATCAAACAGCGCGTCGATCACTTCCAGAAGCAGTGCCGGATTGGACTGGAATTTCTGCAAAATCTGCATCAGCACTTCCCGCTGGCGCTCCGTGCGCTCGTAATCGTCCCCGATTGCGCGGATGCGGCAGTAAGAAGTTGCCTGAAGCCCGTTTAAGGTTAAAAGCCCCGTTTCGGTTACCGGTATGATCTCACGATTAGTAATTTCAGACGTTTCGTTCTGATAATTATTGATCCATGTCGCTTCGTCCAGGGAATCCACATAAACCTGCACGCCGCCGATCCGGTCGACCACTTCCGCGAGGACATTCATGTTGACCGTAACATAATCCGTAATATCCAGGTCCAGGTTCTTATTCAGCATATTCATTGAACGGCTCGGACCGCCCTCGCCGTAACAGTCGGTCGCTTTCTTATAAGAGCCGGCGGTATCGTCCAGATAGGTGTCGCGGTAAATCGAAACCAGTTTTACATCCTTCGTGTCCCGATTAATGCTGGCTATCATAATCGTATCGCCCTGCCCGCTTGTAAGGCCATAGCGGGAGTCCACGCCGTACAGCGCAATGTTCCAGTAACCGGCAAGTTTTTCCTCTACCTCGTCCGGCAGCTGCACCTGTATCTTCTGTACCATCTCGCTCTGCTGTTCCACATCGTCTACCGTAATGGACTGAATGCCGGAAGATATCCTTGACATCTGCGCCGCCAGGTATAATCCGACGGCAAGGGCCGCCAAAATGAGAATCTCTATAATAAATAAGACGGTTTTTCTGATCCTTCTTCTTCGTTTCTTTTTTGCGGCCGCCGCTTCCTGCTG
>CANQJX010000105.1 GCA_947624335.1 uncultured Marvinbryantia sp. | reverse complement strand
ATCGCCCAGTTTTTATCCGCCGCCACGATTACATTCATATTTTTTCCTCCTGTCTGCTTGTCCGCTTCCGCGCGCGGGAAAAGCGCGCTTTTCTAAACGGCAATTGGTATGTTTTGAATCTGTTCCCCCGTCACATAGTTTTCCACATGCAGGTCCTGCGTCGTAAAGTCATAAAAGTCTTTGACCTGCGGATTGAGCCATACCCTTGGCGCCGGATGCTCCTCCCGCTCCAGCAGTTCCTCGATCATCGGCACATGACGGTCGTAAATGTGGGCGTCGGCGATCACATGCACCAGTTCTCCGGGGATCATCTGGTTCACCTGCGCTACCATCATCAGAAGGATCGCATACTGGCACACATTCCAGCCGTTTGCCGCCAGCATATCCTGGCTGCGCTGGTTAAGCACCGCGTTAAGTACCAGCCCTTCCCGCGTCTTTGTCACATTATAGGTCATGCTGTAACAGCACGGATCCAGCGCTCCCGAATGCAGATAGGCAAACTGGTACATGTTTGTCATAATGCGGCGGCTGTAAGGATTTTCCTTCAACTGGCGCAGCACATAATCCATCTGGTCGGTCTGCTCGCCTTTATATAGAAATTTACGTCCTACCACATCGCCGTAACAGGTGCCGATGCTGCCGTTTTCATCCGCCCACTCGTCCCAGATATGGCTGTTCAGGTCATGGATCGCGCTTTTTAAGGCGATCCGGCGCAGGGTCAGCGCCGGAAATTCCTTGCGCAGATCGTAGCGGTTGACTACGCCGAAACGCTTGATCGTATAGGCGTACTCGCCCGTATCCTCCCAGCGCGGGCGCACCTTCTCGCCCCTGGTATCCGTGCCGTTTTGCAGGATATCCCTGCAGGTTTCTTTAAATAACTTGTCTGCGTAGCTCATGTTTCCCTCCTATAAAGCCAGTTTCGCCAGAGACACATCCCCGGCAAACCCGGACGCATTATATAAAAACAAAAGATCCGTAAATCCTTTTTCCTCCATGTATTCGCTTAGCCGCTCATTAAAATAGCGCATATCCACCATCGCAATTTCCTGAAAATCCCCCACGGCAAACGGCACAAAGCAATTCGCGTAGGAATCCTTAATGACAAGGAGCCTGCGCCCGTTGTCCGCCTGCGTCTTAATTTCCGTAAGCGGCTGGTTTCCGCCAAAAAATACGGCGTATTTATCCCGCGTGTCCAGATAACTCTCGTCGTACAGACTCTCGCGCGCCGCGGCCGCGTCGCGGTTAAAGATCACCTGACAGGCCGTTTCTTCCCGCGGCAGCCACGCTTCCAGCGTATCGCCGGGTACGGCAATGTTTACTTTCGCCTGCACGGTTCCGTGAAAATCGGTGCTTAACACCTCCCGCCGGTAAGCAGATTCCGAAGCGGGCTGCAGCGCCGTCTCCCCGGCCCACAGCCGGTATGCGTACCATGCGCCCAGCGTCGTCCAGTGGTGATCTGTACGGTAATAAATATATTCGTCCTTATGCTCTGCAAGCGCCTCGTACACGTCCACATAGCTTCCCTCAGGTAAGGCCGCCTTCAGTTTTTGCAGATACTGTTTTTCCCGGTTTCCGTCCGCAAAGGGCGGCAGCTTGTCTTCCAGAACCGCAAGCGCGTTCGGCGCGATCAGCGCCTTTACATGTTCCCCGCCCATACGCCGGCTCTGCGCTTTGATAAAAGCGGCGAGACTGTCAATATTGCGGTTCGCCTGCTCCGTGTCAAATTCGCCGCTGTGTTTTTCAATCAGATATCCGTCCGCGGCAAAGTATACATCATTTACTTCCTGTTTTCCCATCGCGCGCTCCGCAGACGTTTTCACCCCGATCCAGCGGTCGCGGAAAACAAACTGGTCGGAAAGGTACGTCTCGTAAGCGGAAGAAAAGGCGCCGCTTAGCACGTCTTGCAGGTTTAAATCCGGCATC
This sequence comes from uncultured Marvinbryantia sp., assembly GCA_947624335.1. Lineage (GTDB taxonomy): Bacteria > Bacillota > Clostridia > Lachnospirales > Lachnospiraceae > Marvinbryantia. The sequence continues at coordinate 4,580 of CANQJX010000105.1, read as the reverse complement.
TGCGCCAGATCGCGGTTTTCCGATTCCGACACGGCGGTGTCAGGCTTGAAAAGGCTTGCGGCGGCAAAACCAAAAAGAAACAGCAAAAAACTTGCAATAACAGCCCAGTTTTGTCTTTTGCTCATCAAAAAGCTCCCTCCACTTCCTAATTAAAACCGAAAATATAAAAACGGGTTATAACTGGCGTCTACCAGATAGGCAACCGATAAAAACAGCACCGCGCCGTAAAACGCAATCCGCAGGCACGCGCCGCACCAATTCTGCAGTTTTCCGGCCAGCCGCCGCGCAGCCCTTTGGGGAATCTGCGTCGAGCCAAGCGCCAAAACGATCAGCAGCGCCGCATAATTATAGAGCAGATATATGGTCGTGTTATCCGCAAATCCCGCCTTCCCGGCGCCAAACATGGCGCCGATATAAGAAAGCCCCGCGCCGAGCCGGTCAAACGCAAACAGCATCCATCCCAGCAGAACAAAGAATAATGTATACAATATACGGATTATTCCGGGAAGCCTTTCCTGCAGCTTTCCAAATGCAAATTTCTCCAGAATCAGCAGCACGCCGTAATAAGCGCCCCACAGCACAAAGTTCCAGCTTGCGCCGTGCCAGATACCCGTAAGCAGCCACACTATGGCAAGATTGCGGATCTGCTTTGCCGTCCCCCTGCGGTTTCCTCCCAGCGGTATGTAAACGTATTCCCGGAACCACGAACTCAGGGAAATATGCCACCTCCGCCAAAATTCGGTAATGCTTTTTGAAATATAGGGATACTGAAAGTTTTCCAGAAAATGAAAGCCGAACATTCTTCCCAGACCGATCGCCATATCGGAATAACCGGAAAAATCAAAATAAATCTGAAACGCATAGGCAAACGCTCCCAGCCAAGCCGTTGCGGCCGGCAAAGATCCGTGCGGCATGGCCGCTATGTTATCCCATAACACGCCGATATTATTTGCAAGCAGCACTTTCTTCCCGACGCCGATGACAAAGCGATGTATACCGTATACAAAATCGTCTGTGTTCTCTTTGCGCTCTTTTAGCTGCTGTGCAATCGTCTTGTACTGTACAATCGGACCGGCAATTAACTGCGGAAACATGGATACATAGGTGCCGTAATTAAGCCAGCTTTGCTGCGCCTGCGTAACCTGCCGGTACACGTCGATCGTATAGGACATGGTCTGAAACGTAAAAAAGGAAATCCCGATCGGAAGCGGGAGATGAAGCAGCGGCAACGACGTATGGAACACCCCGTTTACCGTGCCTATCAGAAAATCGGCGTATTTGAAAAATCCCAGCACGCTCAGATTATATACCACCGACAAAATCAGACAGCGTTTCGCCGCGCGGCGGTTCCCGTTTTGTAAAAATTTGTTAATATTTTTCCCTATTTTGTAATCTACCGTAATAGAGCAAAGCATGAGAAAGACGTATACCGGCTCTCCCCACGCATAAAAAAACAGACTGAATAAAAACAAGATGATGTTTCTGTATTTGACCGGCGACACATAATAAAGTATCATAACTAACGGCAAAAATCGAAACATGAACAACAAACTGCTAAAGACCATTTTCCCTCTCCTGTCCAAAATTTCCGGCGCGTTTCAGGAAATATTAAATATTATTAATTTTTAACAAAACCTATTTACAATTACCCCATTTATTATATAATAGAGTATGGTAAAAAACAATGTTTTTTATCGATATGGAGCGTAATAGGGGATATTTTTAGAATGAGGGGAATCAATGGAACCAAAGAAAAAGCGGTCTACACGGCATCAGCGCCGTAGTAGCCTTATTATAAATGTCTTGACGCTAATCGTTCTGGTCCTCGTTGTTTTTGAGGGAAAAAGTCTGATTAGCTTATTTTCGCGTCAAAATATTCAGGAGCGCATCCGCCAGGAGGAAGAAGAAGTATTCCGCGAAGCAAATCTTCTGCCTACGGAAACGGAAGCGCCGCCGGAAACGGAAAGCAAAGCCCAGACAACAGAAAAAGAAAGCGTTTTGCGGGAAACGGAAACGGAGGCGGCGACCGAGCCGCCGGAATCGGGCAGGGAAAACGGCATTCCGGATGGCGGCGACGCATATATGGATATTGTCGTGCCCGAACAGGCGTCCGCCGTAGATGATACATATTTCAGCGACGCGGTATTTATCGGCGATTCGCGCATGGAGGGATTCCGCAATTTTTCCGGCATCACAAAAGGAAGTTTCCTGACCGCGGTGGGAATGGAACTGGAAAATTTCTATACCACGCCGCAGATCCCGACGGCACAGGGTACGATGCTGGTTATGGACGCCCTGAAAAATATTAATTTTACCAAGATTTATATGATGCTCGGCACAAACGAGCTGGGCGCCTATAATATGGAAGACGTAAAGGAATCTTACCGGAAGGTACTGGAGGATATTAAAACCCGTTCCTCTTCCGCCGATCCGATTGTTTATGTATTTTCCGTAGTCTATGTGGAAGAGTCTCTCGTGCAGACGGGCGATTATGTAAACAACGCAAATGTGGACGCGGTAAACCTGAAGATCATGGAAATGTGCAAAGAGGAAGGATATCACTACATCAACCTCAACGAAGTGCTTTCCGACGGCTATCATTCGCTGATCCCCGGGGCTTCCGAGGACGGCATCCATCTGGAACAGCCCTATTGCCAGAAATGGCTGCAATATACAAAAACGCATTATCTTTCCACGGTTTAACCGTATAACGTTTATTTTTGAAACAGGAGGAGCACCTATTATGAAAAAAACAGCATTGTTACCCGTATTCCTGCTGGCGCTTGCCCTGACCGCATGCGGCAAAGGCGGCGGCAAAGACGTAGATATGAAAACGCTTTCCGCAAATCTGCAGGAAACGGTTACCAGCGGGGCGCTGGCCGAGGTAAGCGCAGACATTCTTGCCTCTACTTATTTTCTTGATATGGAACAGATTGAGGACAGCCTCGCGGCATTAAACTCCGGCGCAAACGCCTGCGAAGTTACCATTGTCAAGTGCAAGGATAATTCGTATGTATCCGAGGTGAAGGACCTGTTTGAGACCCGCGTAAAAAATCAGTCCGATCTGTTCGCATCTTATAACGCCGGGGAAGTTACCAAACTGGAACAGGCGCTTATCGAATCCAGCGGCAATTATGTAGTATTGTGCGTAACGGACGATACGGACGCCGCGAAAAAGATTTTAAAAGAGGCCGGCTTTTAGGAATGCCAGATGAGGAAGTAATTATGTAGGAGATACGGTGCAGAGCCAAAAATGGCGCTGCGCCGTATTCTTTTTGTCATGCTGCAAATTGGAATCACTGCGGATTTATCATTAGTACCAGTCATGTTTCTCATGTCTGTCCAATTCATTGATCCGCTGAATTTCCGTATTCGTGAGCACAAAGCCAAATAGGTCAAGGTTTTCCCTGATATGATCCGGATTGCTCGAACCGGGGATAACAACCACGCCCTTTTGCAGATTCCACCGCAGGATCACCTGCGCGGAAGTCACGTTATGCGCTTCTGCGATGCTCGAAATCACGCTATCGCCAAGCAATTCCGAGGTATGTCCTCTACCACCAAAGGGATACCATCCCTGAACAACAATCCCAAGATTTTGAATATACGGGATCACGTCGTTTTCCTGATAGTAAGGGTGGATTTCATTTTGCACCAGCGCCGGGGTAATATTCACCTGCGGCAGAAATTCTTCCAGTTCTTCTACATACCAGTTTGAAAGGCCGAGGGAATGGATTTTCCCGTCCTTTACAAATTTTTCCATCGCAAGATATGCTTTCACGTCGTTCTCTCCGGGGTGATGGAGCAGCATCATGTCGATGTAGCCGATGTCCAGTTTGTCGAGCGCATCCTGAATCGCTTTATCCGGGTTCGCAAACTGCTCTCCCGGATAAATTTTTGTAATAACGAATATATCCTCTCTTGGCACATCGGAATCCCGTACCGCCCGCCCGACTGCGGCCTCGTTGCCGTACATATACGCCGTGTCGATGAGCCGTCCGCCGGATTCAAGCAGCGCCGTTACCGAGTTATAACATTCCTCATCGGAAAGACTGTAAGTTCCCAGCCCCATGATCGGCATTTCATAACCACTGTTCAGCAAAACGGTTTTCTTTTCAAAGTCGAATTTGCCTGTTCCAGCAAAAGCAGTCGTCTTATTCGATTTTATGTTATTTTCATCAAGCCAGCTCTCAATCTCTTCTTTGGAAGTGCCGGCGGCAAACCTTGTTCCATCCAGCCAGTTCGCTCCCTGTGCAAGGGAATGAAGATCGCTTGCACTGGAACCGATCCCGCTGGAATGTGAAGTGCAGAATGGCAGAATTGTTTTGCTGGAAAAGTCGTAGCTTTCAAGGAAGGTATCAATGATTTTCGGCGCTTCCCCGTGCCAAATGGGATAGCCGATCAGAACGGTATCGTATTGACTCATATCCTTGACAAAGCCGGAAATTGCCGGCCGTGCGGTCGGGTCGTTCTGTTCCTGTTCCGCATGCCCACCCGTGTAATAAGCCAGGTCATGGCTAATTAGATGTAATCAAAAGAGGAAAGGAAAAGCACAATCCAGACGGAACCGGCGATACCGT
>CANQJX010000104.1 GCA_947624335.1 uncultured Marvinbryantia sp. | reverse complement strand
TATACCGCGACGGATCTGGCGGCTTTTAAGGAGATTGCGGAGAAACAGCCGGGCTTTATCCGAGCGATGTGGTGCGGCAGCCGGGAGTGCGAGGACGCTTTAAAGGAAGAAGCGGGCGTGACAAGCCGCTGTATGCCGTTTGAACAGGAGCAGATTGCGGACACCTGTATCTACTGCGGCAAACCGGCTAAAAAGATGGTATATTGGGGAAAAGCATATTAAATTTCCCATTGACAAGCACAATATTTACGGGTTATGATTAATGAAAATTTTATAAGGAGGATAAAATTATGAAAAAAGTTCTGAAAACGGCAGGGATTGCCTGCACAATTGCAATGCTGGCTTCTTCTGTGGCTTCCGCCGCAGATACATTTCTGATCGGCGGCGTCGGACCGCTGACCGGCGCGGCTGCATCCTACGGCGTATCGGTAAAGCAGGGCGCTGAAATCGCGATTGAGGAAATCAACGCGGCGGGCGGCGTTACCGTAGGGGATACCACTTACGAACTGGCGCTTCAGTTTGAGGACGACCAGGCAAGCGAAGACATCGCTCCGCAGGCTTACAATGCGGTAATGGACGCCGGCGCAAACGTAATTATGGGCGCGGTTACCAGCGGCGCCTGCATCGCGATTACGGCGCAGACGTATGCCGACGGCATTCTTCAGGTTACTCCGTCCGGTTCCGCCGAGGCTTGTATTGAGAACGACAACGCGTTCCGCATCTGCTTCTCCGATCCGGAGCAGGGCGTTGCGATGGCGGATTATATGACCGACACGCTCGGACTTACCAAGATCGCGGTTATTTACAATACGGCGGACGAATACAGCACGGGTATCCGCGAAGCGTTTGAAGCGGAAGTTGCAGAAAAGGGCGGCGAGATTGTCGCGAGCGAAGCGTTCCAGACAAACGACACCGATTTTAACGCGCAGCTTACTACGATCAACGGCACAGATGCGGAAGCGATTTATGTTCCCGCTTACTACCAGGATGCAACGTATATCACAAAACAGGCGTCCGATATGGGCATGAGCCTTCCGTTCTTCGGCTCTGACGGATGGGACGGCGTGCTTGGCACGGTAACCGATCCGGCAACCGTAGAAGGCTGCATTTTCACCAGCCCGTTCTGCGCGTCGGTAGACGATGAGAAGACCGTAGCGTTCGTGGAAGCCTATAAGGCTGCCTACGATGCGACGCCGGATCAGTTTGCGGCGGACGGTTATGACTGCGTATACACCTTCAAGGCGGCGATGGAACAGGCCGGCAGCATTGAGAGCGCGGATCTGATCGCGGCGATGACAGAGATTTCGGTATCCGGCCAGACCGGTGACCCGATCACCTTTGACGCATCCGGCGCGCCGATTAAGGATGTAAAATTTGTAACAGTTAAGGACGGCGCTTATACATTTGTAGAATAAAAAGCGGTTTTGATTTCAAAGGCGAAGGGAGACGGCATACGTCTCCCTTTTGCGAAGTTAGAGAGGAGAAGGACATGGCTCTGTTGAACGGTATTTTGGCGCAGCTTCTGAACGGCCTGCGCATCGGCAGTATTTACGCCCTGATAGCCCTGGGCTATACGATGGTATACGGTATCGCAAAGATGATTAACTTTGCGCATGGTGATATTATTATGGTCGGTGCGTACGCGCTGTATGTTTTTGTGAGCCTTCTGCATGTGCATCCGGCGCTTGCCGTGGTTTTAACGATTGGATTTTGTGCGGTCATGGGAATCACGATTGAGAAGATTGCTTACAAACCCCTGCGAAACGCGCAGCGCCTTGCGGTGCTGATTACGGCGATTGGAGTCAGCTACCTGCTGCAGAACCTTGCCCTTCTGATTTTTAAAGCGACGCCGATCCCGTTCGGCTCGATTATCAGGGTTCCCTCGATCACTGTCGGCGAAATTACAATCTCGGGTCTCACCATGGTTACGCTGGCTGTGACAGCCGTGGTGATGGTGGGGCTTACATTGTTTGTAAATCACACGAAAATGGGTCATTCCATGCTTGCGGTGTCGGAGGATCAGGGCGCCGCAAAGTTAATGGGAATCAATGTGGACAGGACAATTACGATTACCTTTGCGATTGGCTCCGCGCTGGCGGCGGTCGCGGGTATTCTTTATATATCGCAGTATGAATCGCTGCTCCCCACTCTGGGGGCGCTTCCGGGCATCAAGGCGTTTGTGGCCGCCGTGCTGGGCGGCATCGGCAGTATACCGGGCGCGATGATTGGCGGATTGGTGTTAGGCATCATTGAAAGCATGTCCAAGGCGTACATTTCCACCCAGCTTGCGGATGCAATCGTATTTAGTATGCTGGTAGTCGTACTGCTTCTGAAGCCGTCCGGCATCCTCGGCAAGCTGAGTATTGAGAAAGTGTAGGGGAGGCGCGGTTATGAAAAAATACGGAAAACAGATCATTGGTTGTGTTGCTGCTGCGGCTGTTTACGCCGCAGTTATGATACTGGTAAACGGCGGATTTTTGTCCAGGCAGATGATGTCCCTTATCATTCCGGTCTGTATGAATATCATACTGGCGGTTTCCCTGTGTATGGTGGTGGGATTCTTAGGGGAACTCAGCCTCGGACACGCGGCGTTTATGTCCATCGGCGCTTATTCGGGCGCGCTGATTTTAAAAAGCGGGCTGCCGACGGTTGCCGCGCTTCCTCTGGCAGTGCTGGTGGGCGGCGTCTGCGCGGCTCTGCTCGGCCTTCTGGTAGGCATCCCGGTGCTGCGCCTGCGCGGGGACTATCTGGCGATTACGACGCTTGGCTTCGGCGAGATCATCAAGTCGGTGTTTAACGCTGCCACGCCGGTTACGGGCGGCGCGGGCGGCTTAAAAAAGATCCCTCCGGTTACCACTTACAGAAATTTTACCTTTGTTTATATTCTGATGCTGCTTGTTATCCTGCTGGTGAGCAATCTGGTAAAATCGCGGCACGGACGCGCGATCTGCGCGATCCGCGATAATTATATCGCCGCGGAAGCGATCGGCATTAAAGTCAGCTTCTTTAAAACCATGGCGTTTGTGATCGCCGCTTTCATGGCGGGCATGGCGGGCGTTGTCTATGCCGGGAATATCGGCATCTTAAAGCCGGTCAATTTTGATTATAATACGTCAATTGAAATCCTGGTCATGGTAGTTCTGGGCGGCATGGGGAATATCACGGGCAGCATCATCGCGGCGTTCCTCTTAACGGTGCTGCCGGAAATGCTGCGCGGCCTTTCCAACTACCGTATGCTTGTTTACGCGATTGCCCTGATCGCTATGATGCTCTTTAACAACTCTCCGCTGAAGCGTATGCTGGTTGAAAAACACAATATGCGCCAGGCCGGCAAAATCGAATAGGAGGAGAAAACAATGGCTTTATTGGAAGTAAAAAATCTTGGGATCTCCTTTGGAGGGCTGCGGGCGGTAGACGGACTGAATATGACGATTGAGGAAGGCTCGCTGGTCGGGCTGATCGGGCCGAACGGAGCCGGGAAAACCACGGTATTTAATCTTCTGACCGGCGTTTACCGCCCCACGGACGGAATCATACGGCTGGACGGGACCGATCTGGTGGGCAAAAATCCGTCGCAGATCTGTCAGGCGGGCATTGCGCGTACGTTCCAGAACATACGCTTATTTTCCGATATGACGGTCGCCGACAATGTTAAGGCGGCGCTGCACAATCAGATTTCCTACAGCCTGGCGGGGAGCCTTTTGCATACCCCGCATTACCGGAAAAAGGAAAAAGAGATTGACGGGCGTGCCATGGAGATTCTGCGGGTCTTTGAACTGGATCAATTTGCCGGCTACAAAGCCGCAAACCTGCCTTACGGGAAACAGAGGAAGCTGGAGATTGCGCGGGCGCTTGCGACCAATCCCAGACTGTTGCTGCTGGACGAGCCGGCGGCGGGCATGAATCCGAACGAGACGGCGGAGCTGATGGAAACCATCAAATTCCTGCGCAAAGAATTTCAGGTGACGATCCTTTTGATCGAGCATGATATGAAGCTGGTAGCCGGTATCTGCGAAGAACTGACCGTACTCAATTTTGGCGAAGTTCTCTGCCAGGGAAAGACGGCGGACGTACTCAAAGATCCGCAGGTTATCACAGCGTATCTCGGAGAATAGGAGGATGCAGACATGGCAATGCTGGAAGTCAATGATTTGAAAGTATACTATGGTGTGATTCAGGCGATCAAAGGCGTTTCCTTTCAGGTAAACGAGGGCGAGGTCATCGCCCTGATCGGGGCGAACGGAGCCGGAAAAACCACGATTTTGCATACCATTACAGGGCTGCTGAGTCCGCACAGCGGCAGCGTCGTATTTGAGGGAACGGATATTACCAAGGTTCCCGCGCATAAGATCGTAAGCCTTGGCATGGCGCATGTACCGGAAGGACGGCGCGTGTTCGCGCAGCTTTCCGTGCTGCAGAACCTGATGCTGGGCGCATTTACGCGAACGGATAAAAACGAGATCCAGGAGAGCTTAGAAGAAGTGTATAAGCGATTTCCGCGCCTTGCGGAGCGCAAAAACCAGATCGCGGGCACGCTTTCCGGGGGCGAGCAGCAGATGCTGGCGATGGGGCGCGCGCTGATGTCAAAACCGCGGATTATTCTGATGGACGAACCTTCGATGGGACTTTCCCCGATTCTGGTAAACGAGATCTTTGATATTATCCAGAGCGTGAGCGCGGGCGGAACGACGGTTCTGCTCGTAGAGCAAAACGCAAAGAAAGCGCTTTCCATTGCGGACCGCGCGTATGTGCTGGAAACCGGGAAGATCGTGCTGGAAGGCGAGGCGTCTGTCCTGATGAACGACGATTCTATTAAAAAAGCGTATCTGGGCGAATAAAAACGACGGAGGGAGATAACGATGAAGAACGTGATCGTAACAATCGCAAGGCAGTACGGCAGCGGCGGCAAGACCGTGGCGCAGATGTACGCAAAGAAAAATAACGTGCCATGCTACGGAAGAGATATTTTGCGGATGGCGTCGGACGAAAGCGGCATCAACGAGGCGCTGTTTGCCCAGGCGGATGAAAAGCTTTCCAACGGGTCTTTGTTCGGCATTTCTAAGAAAATTTACCGGGGAGAATTGCTTCCGCCCTCCAGCGACGATTTTACCTCTCCCCAAAATCTGTTTAACTATCAGGCGAAAGTGATTCGCGATCTGGCGGATCAAGGCCCCTGCGCGTTTGTGGGGCGCTGCGCGGACTTTGTACTTTCCGACCGCAAAAATGTGGTAAGCGTTTTTGTACACGCGCCGAAAGATTATTGCATCGAGCAGGCGCGGCTGCGCAATTCCATGTCCACGGGGGAACTGGAAAAATTCATTGCCAAAACCGATAAATTCCGGGGAGACTTTTATCATTACTATACCGGCAGAACCTGGAATGACGCCCGGAACTATGATTTGTGCCTTGACAGCAGCAAACTGGGATTTGACGGCTGCGTAGAGGCGATCGAGGCATATATTAACGTCCGCTTCAAAAATCTTTGACAGGAAAAGAGGAGACGAAATTGAGCGTTCAGAGAGTATTTGTGATCGTGCTGGACAGCTATGGCATCGGGCACGCGCCGGATGCGGCCGCGTTTGGAGACGAGGGCGCCAATACGCTGGCAACGATCCGTAAGTCAAAGGAATATCATACGCCCAATCTGGAGCGTCTGGGTCTGTTTTGCATTGACGGCGTGGAACCCGCAGCAAATCAGCCGCCTGTGCTGGGCGCGTTCGGCAGGCTTACCGAAGCCTCCCAAGGCAAGGACACCACCATCGGGCACTGGGAGATCGCGGGGATTATTTCCGAAAATCCGCTCCCGGTCTATCCGGGCGGATTTCCGGCGGAGGTACTGGATGCCTTAACCGAGGCGACCGGACGTGGGATCCTGTGTAATCTTCCCTATTCCGGAACGGAAGTGATCGCCCGATATGGCGAGGAGCATATGCGGACGGGCAAACTGATCGTTTACACTTCGGCGGACAGCGTGCTGCAGATTGCCGCGCACGAGGACGTGGTGCCGCTGGAAACCCTGTATGATTACTGCCGCAAGGCGCGCGGGATTATGAGCGGGAAACACGGAGTGGGACGCATCATAGCAAGACCCTTTATCGGCGAGCCGGGCCATTTTACCAGAACGGCGCACCGCCACGACTTTTCTCTGCTCCCGCCGGGAACGACGATGCTGGACGTTCTTGCGCAAAACGGCATGGACACGCTGGGCGTCGGCAAAATTTATGATATTTTCGCGGGAAAGAGCATACAAAAAACCGTCTCCATTGAGAACAATACGGACGGCATGGAGAAAACGCTTGCTTTCCAGAAAGAAGATTTTCATGGGCTGTGTTTTGTTAATCTGGTAGATTTCGATATGCTTTACGGACACCGGAACGATATAGACGGATACGCGAAAGCGGCGTCGGACTTTGACAGGCAGCTTGGCGTATTTATGGAGCGCATGCGCAGGGACGACGTGCTGATCCTTACGGCGGACCACGGGTGCGATCCCGGTTATCCGGGAACGGACCATACGCGGGAGCGCACGCCGCTGCTGGCGTACGGCGCGCAGGTAAAAGAAAACGTCAATC
>CANQJX010000103.1 GCA_947624335.1 uncultured Marvinbryantia sp. | reverse complement strand
TCGGGGTGACAGGATTCGAACCTGCGACCTCCTGGTCCCAAACCAGGCGCTCTAGCCAAGCTGAGCCACACCCCGATTCTTTCTCTCCTGTTAATCCCTTATTTCCACAATTGACGCAACTAAGATTATATTATAGCGGTATTAAAAAGTCAACTGTTTTTTCTATAAATTTATCCATGCTAATCCAGATATTTTACGGCAAAACCGGCATTGCCGTCCTCTCCGATTTCCATTACAATATAGCTTGGTTTGCGCCCCTCCTGACGCGGATAGGACAAGCTGCCGGGATTCAGAAGAAGGATATCTTCTTTTTGTTCCAGCCACGGACGGTGCGTATGTCCGTACATGACGATATCGAATCCCCTTGCCCGCGCCTCGCGCGCGATCATCTTTGTGTCAAGCGAAACATAATAGTAATGTCCGTGCGTCAGCAGCACTTTATATCTGCCCAGCGTCATTTCCTTTTCCTTTGGGAAATTTGCAAAATAGTCGTTGTTTCCGCTTACGATGTCAACCGGACACCCCGCCATCTGCTGCAGAACGCCCTCATTCTCTTCCGAATCGCCCAAATGTATCAGGCGGTCGACGGGTTTCTCCAGTTTCAGCGCTTCCTTCAGGTTCGCATTTCTGCGATGCGTATCGCTGACAATCAGTACCTTCATGCCCTGTTCTCCTTATCTCAAAATATCCCGAATCTTTTCCTTTATCGCGCAAAACGCTTTTCCTCTGTGGCTGATCTCATTTTTCTGCTCCGGGCTGATCTGGGCGGAGGTACAGCCGTATTCCGGCAGATACAGGATGGGATCGTAGCCAAACCCGTTTTCTCCCGCCGGTTTATAGGCAATGCGTCCTTCCATCACGCCGCGCGCCGTCGCCGTCTGATCTTCCCACGCCGCGGCGACCACGCAGACAAACCGCGCCGTTCGCTGTGCGTCCGGCACGCCTTCCATCCGCTCAAGCAGAGTTTGATTTTTCACCGCATAGGAAGTATCTTCCCCCAGATAACGGGCGGAATAAATTCCCGGTTCCCGATTCAGATAATCGATCTCCAGTCCCGAATCGTCGGCGAGAACAACTGCCTTCGTCAGTTTGGCAACCGTCTTTGCCTTGATAAGCGCGTTTTCTTCAAACGTATTTCCGGTTTCCGCTATTTCCGCCGATATGCCCGCCTCTTTTAAAGAAAGAACCGGCACTCCCAGATCAGAAAGAATCATGCGGATCTCTTTCATTTTTCCTTCGTTTCCGGTAGCAATTATAATCTTTTTCTCCAAGTTATCCCTCTTTATCTGTCATTTGTGTATGCTTTCAGACAAACGTTTGCCTGATGCTCTTTTTCCACACATTTCCACAAAATGCCGTCATGGCTAATATACCCCCTGCCGTCCGAAATATCAACTGTTTTTGTTGCGTCGTCGGCGGCATACTCCGTCGCTACCGGATACTGCGTACCCGGCGTATCAATTTCCACTACGACTGCATAATTCTGTCCCGCTTCCAGGAAAACGGGCTGTTCCAGCGGCACTGTGTAATACCCGGCTTCTTCCATCCGGCCGCTTTGCCCGCGCCCGCGCATGTAAAGCGAAGACTCGTCCCGGAAATCCTCTACAACATAGATCCGGTAGCGCGTATTGCGCTCCGTCGCATAAAAGCCTACCGCCTCAAGGCTCTGCGCGCCGGAAGCTTCATAGACGTTCGCAAAATAGCAAACCCCGTCGCCGTAGCCAAGCTGCCCCACCCAGCCGCACAGATCCGTCTGGTACAAATGGTCAAAGTTATCCGTCCCTTCTATTCCGGCATAGGCGATTCCGTTTTTCCCAATGTTCACGTCTTCATAGGAAACATAAAAAATCCCGCGGTCCCCAAATTTTTCTCCCCAACTGTTCTGGCAGATAAATGCCCCGTTCCGGGACGTATTCCGGTTAAATTTTGACGCCGGATAATCGTCGTCCCAGCCGATAATCAAAATATCGTGATTCGCCTTTTCCTTCCCGTCATAATAATAGGAATGTTCTATCTGGTTGTAATATACAGAAGCGCTGAACGCGTTTTGCAGATCCATATAAAGAGAGGACTGCACGGAGCCGTAACGGCGTATCGCCTCTTTGATCGCTTTATAATTCTTTTCCTTAAACATCTGCATTTCCTGTACATGCTTTACCGGCATAAGAGTATCCGCGGATTCCCCGTCTCCGTAAGGATCGTCCGCTTCCAGCACGGGTCCCTGCCATCCCGCCAGATAGGCCATTACCATCGTATAATCGCCCCCGTCGTTCTGCTCTTTCGCAAAATGATTTTGCAGGGACAGATGATCGGCGGAAAACACCAGCCTTTCCTGCGGCATAAAGTACGCCTCCAACGCCGAAGACGCCGCAAGCGCCCAGCAGGTGCCAAGGCTTCCCTGATCTTTTACCGTAAAAGCGCCGCGTTCGTTTCGCGCGTCGTAGTAGCGCGGAAGCGCCTGCGCCGTTTCCTGCAAGATTTCCGTCTGGCCACCGGCCTCATACATCTCGTCTTCCGAAAGATCTGTCTTTCGGATCAGATGAAGCGCCAGCCATACCGTCAGGCACAGCAGGCATATTTCCAGAACTATTTCTGCTTTTTTAATCAATGAAATCCCCTATTTCTTTGCGTGCGGCGGCTTTGGCCCCAAAAACTGATAAACGTATGTTTTCATCATGCCGTTATATATTTTCCGGTTTTTGTCCGCCTTTTTCCCTATATATTTTTCCGCATCCGCGTACGCGGTAATCACATATTCCGACCAGCAGTCCAGACGGGAAAACGCCGCCCCCATCTCGCGGTACAGGCCGGGCAGTTCCCCGCGCTCTGCGATTCGTTCCCCGTAGGGCGGGTTGGTAATCACAAATCCATACTTTTTCGGATGGTTCAGGTCTGCGATGTCCCGCTGCTGAAAGTGAATCAGATGGTCCACCCGCGCGCGCCGCGCATTTTCCCGCGCGATTTTTACGATGCCGCCGTCAATATCATATCCCTGTATATCGGTTTCCACGCGAAGATCTATTCTGTCGCTTGCCTCGTCCAGCGCGTTTTTCCATAATGCCAAAGGAATCAGGTTGTCCCATTGGTCGGCAAAAAAGGCCCGGTTTATTCCCGGCGCGATATGGGCGGCGATCATGGCAGCTTCAATCGGAATCGTCCCGCTGCCGCAGAACGGATCCACCAATATTCTGCCGCCATTCCACGGCGTAATCCCGATCAGCGCGGCCGCCAGCGTCTCCGTAATCGGCGCTTTCCCTGTGAGGAGGCGATAGCCGCGTTTATGCAGGGAATTGCCCGAAGTATCCAGAGCGATCACCGCTTCGTCTTTCCGAAAAAATACGCGCAGCGCATACGCAGCCCCGCTTTCGGCAAACCATTCTTTGTGATAAACCGTTTTCAGGCGTTCTACCATCGCCTTTTTCATAATCGACTGAATATCGCTCGGACTAAAAAGCCTGCTTTGGATGGAAGTCGCCTTGGATACCCAGAATTTCCCGTCGGCGGGAATATAAGCTTCCCATGGGATCGCTCTGGTTTTTTCAAACAGTTCCTCAAATGTCTCGGCGTGAATTTTTGCCACTTTCAGCAGCACGCGCTCCGCCGTGCGCAGAAAAATATTCGCGCGGCAGACGGCCTCCCAGCCGCCGCAAAATGTTACTCTGCCGTCTTCCACCTCGCTGATCTCATAGCCGAGGTCCAGAATCTCTCTTTTTAAGACTGCCTCCATGCCAAAATGGCATGGGGCAATCAGTTCTATCTTCTGCGTCATTTTGCGAACCCCCATGCGATATGACTAAATTGTATCAAATCGCCGTCTTTACTGTCAATATGTCTCCGTCATTTTGCCGCGGTAGGCGTGGAATCCTCCCACCACGGTTTTAACCAGATATCCTTTTTTTGCCAGTTCCTTGGCTGCCGACATGCTGGAAGACCCTCTTTCGCAATATAAAATCAAATACAGATCCATCGGAAACATACAACAGGTTTGCAGTCTCTCATACGGAATATTGATAGCGCCTTTGATATGGCGTTCCATATATTCGCCGGGTTCGCGCAAATCTATAATCATGGCGTCCGGATTTCCAACATAATCATCCAGTTGCCCGGGTTTAATGATTTCAAAGTCCATATGTCACACTCCAGATTATATACTTGTGCCTTATGTCTTATTATATGCGGCGAAAAAAAGCCTGTGTGCGATCCCTTCAGGATCACACACAGGCTTTGGGTCATGCGTCGGCCCGATTAATAATTGCTGTCGTTCGCGCTGTTTTTGGACTGAGTGCCCTGATTGGCGCTGTTTTTGGACTGGCTGCCGTTATTTGTGCTGTTCTGGCTGTTTGAGCAGTTGGAACTACCGGTTGTGCCGTTTGCATTGTTCATACCGCTATTGCTTGTGTTTGCGCTGTTTGTATTCTTATTTTTCGCCATGATTCTAACCTCCTGGAATGTTAACTTTTAGTTACAATGCTTAGTGTTCCGTAATATTTTTTAAAATATGTATTGCAATTTTTTCCATAATATATTATAATTCGGATTGTAAGAGCTAATACCTCTTACGACCCCTTATTAATTATTTATACTCCCCTCGAAACAGCAGATAGCTCCCCTACCTGCTGTTTCACTTTTTATCGCAATCAATTTGTCTGTATTCTGATACGTTCGTCTATCTTTTCCGGATCAGTTTCAAAACAACAAGGATGATCACAATGGGCACAAAAAAGCGGGCTGCAAAGGTGACCACAGAGCCAAGAAGCAGAAGGAGCGCAAACAGGATCAGGAAAAGCGCAATCGGTATCCCCCATTTGATCACAAGCGGGTTTACATTCCATGTGTGTATCCTCTCATCCCCGTACTCATCGTCATACTCTTCCCTGGCGCCTTCGTCATATCCGCCCGCATCGTCCCTCCGGGTCTGATCGTAAGACGCCGCTTGCGCCGCGTCCAGAAGCGTACGGGCGATCAATACCGGGCTTCCCAATTCCTCCAGCACCTGGCTTTCTGTTTTTCCGCAGGCAACCTCCTGAGAAATGTACTCGCTGTAATAATGCAGATGCCCTTCAATCTGCGCGGGACTTAATGTTCCCTGAAGCTGCATGCGCAGCGTATCTAAAAATTCGCTTTTTGTCATACGGTTCTCCTTGCCGGTCCGGTATTTTCATTCCCTTATTTTATCACATTATAGTTCCGGCACCTAAAATTCGCAAGAACTTTTCTTGATTTTGCAAAACAAGTAGACTATACTAGAAACATGATAAGATTTTTCATAAAGGGGAGAAAATAAATGAAAAAGCGTATGCAATTGCTCTGGCTGATCGCTTTGTGCCTTGTTCTGACGCTGGCCGGCTGCCGCCGAAAGCCCATTGAAACAGAATCCGAAACGCAAAGCGAAACCGAAAAAGCAACGGAAAAACTCACCGAGTGGGAAACGGAAACAACCAAACTGACGCAGCCTGCAACAGAACGTCAGTCAGAAACAAAAAAAGAAACAGCCAAAAAGACAACGAAGAAAACATCGGTTACGCCCAGTACGACAAAGCAGACAGAAGCAGTCGCGACCCAGATGTGCCCATACTGCGGAAACAGTTTCAGCACAGTCGCCGGCGCGGACGGCAGTTCGCCTTATTCCACCCATGTGGCGCAGGAAGAAGCGTACATTAACTCTCAGCAGGGCGGCGAGGATACGCCGGGCTATCAGACCGGGAGCGACGGGAATCTCTACGCGCAGTGCCCCTATTGTTATCAGTGGTTTTTGGACGTCGCGGACGAAAGCGGCTACTCGCCTTATGCCGATCATGTGGCGGCGGAGTCCGCTTACGCCAATCAGGAAGCGGAAGAAGATTATGTGCAGTGTCCGAACTGCGGCAACTGGGTAACGCCGGAGGAATATCAGCAGCATATCAGCAACGGATGGTAATTCCCTCTGTCCTGTTTTTGCAAAACCGGGTCCGTTTGAAACGGGCCCGGTTTTTATTATGATGTTTGATTGTTATGGTTCTTAATTCGCCGCCTAATCTTTGATCTGCTTCCCGCTGTAATCCATATGATAATTTTCCTTATAGATCAGCTGCGAGACCGGTACGATTTCATACCCCAGTTCCTGCAGTCCCACGATCAGCTCATCCAGCGCCTGCGCCGTATATTCCGCGCTGTTATGGCAGAGGATGATTGCTCCCGCGCAAAGGTTTTTATGATGCAAAACGGTATCGAGAATGTTCTGTCTGCCGTAGTTTTTCCAGTCCAAACTGTCTACCGACCACTGGATCGGATAATAACCGCACTCCTGCGCGGTCAGAATCACATCGTTGTCATAATCTCCATAAGGCGGGCGGAATAATTTCATATCCACGCCGGTCAGTTCCTTTACCTTATTATGTACTTCCATTAATTCCCTGACGCACTCCTCTTTTGAGAGCTGACTCATATTTTTATGATTCAGGCTGTGATTCCCCAGATCATGCCCCGCCTCCTGAATTTTTCTGACGTCTTCCGGATAGGAAGAAACCCATCCGCCGGTCATAAAAAAAGTGGCGTGTACCTGATGCTTTGCAAGAATATCCAAAATCTTCTGTGTATCTTCATTTCCCCATGCCGCGTCAAAGGAAAGCGCCACCTGCTTCCGGTCCGTA
>CANQJX010000102.1 GCA_947624335.1 uncultured Marvinbryantia sp. | reverse complement strand
AAGGAGGGGGAAGCATGGGCATTTTATCAATTTTGTTGACGGCGGCGGTTGTCGGCGCGGTAGGCATCATTGTCGGTTTCCTTCTGGTGACAGCCGGAGAAAAATTCAAAATAGAGACCGATGAGAAAGTGATCGCTATTCGCGCGCAGCTTCCGGGAAATAACTGCGGCGGCTGCGGCTATCCGGGCTGCGACGGCCTGGCGGCGGCGATTGCAAAGGGCGAGGCGCCGGCAAACGCCTGCCCGGTAGGCGGCGCGCCGGTTGCGGAAAAAATCAGCGCCGTGCTGGGCGTGGAAGCCGGCGAGACGAAGAAAATGGTGGCGTTTGTGCGCTGTGCGGGCGACTGCGATACAGCGCTGGATAAATGTAATTATGTGGGAATCCGGGACTGCCGCGCGGCGGCCGTGGTTCCGGGAAGGGGAGCCAAGCACTGCGTCAAAGGCTGCAAAGGCTTCGGCTCCTGCGTAACCGCGTGCCAGTTTGACGCAATCCATGTGGTAAACGGCATTGCGGTGGTCGATCCCGAAAAATGTGTGGGCTGCGGCAAGTGCGCGGCAACCTGCCCGAACGGGCTGATCGTCCTGATCCCGGCGGATGCCAAATATGTAGTGCGCTGCAATTCGCAGGATAAAGGAAAGGCGGTAAAAGAAGCGTGCGCGGCAGGCTGCATCGGCTGCACGGCCTGTACGAGACAGTGCGAGTTCGGCGCGATTACAATGAACGGCAATGTGGCGGTGATTGATCAGGAGAAGTGCCAGGGCTGCGGGAAATGCGCCGAGAAATGTCCTTCCCAGATCATCCGCAGGCGCTCGTCTTAGATTCCGGGATCTGAATAATGAAATTAAAAAAATGGATCGTTCCGGTTCTGTCTGCCGCGCTGTGCCTTTTTACGGGCTGCCGCGCGCCGTCAGGGCCGGAATTGTTTGAAAAGACAACGTTTTATTTTGATACCGTCGTCAGGATCAGCTTTTATACAGACGGCGACGGCGAAGCGCTGATGGATCACTGTATGCAGATGTGCGACGCGTTTGAAAAAACCTTCAGCCGCACGGACGAGACGAGCGAACTATATGCGGTGAACCACCGCAGCGGCAGCCGCGTGGAAGTTTCGGAAGGGATTGCGCGCCTGGTATCGGTCGGCCTGGCCTATTATGAGAAATCCGGAGGCAAGTTTGACATCACAGTGGCGCCGCTGTCGGATCTGTGGGATTTTAAAAGCGAAGACGCAAAGGCACCAAAAAAGGAACAGATCGCGGAAGCGCTTGCAAAGGTGGACGCCTCCAAAGTGCATGTGGACGGAAATACGCTTGTGTTTGACAGCCCCGATACGATGCTCGATCTGGGCGCTCTGGCAAAAGGCTACGCGGCGGATCAGATTAAGGCGTATCTGACGGGAGAAGGCGTTACCAGCGGCCTGATTAATCTGGGCGGAAATGTTCTTGCCATCGGCAGCCGCCCGGATGGGGAAAAGTGGCGCATTGGCGTGCAAAGACCGTTTGCCGGACGCGGGGAGACTGTCACAGTGCTGGAAGTGGCAGATCAGACGGTGGTTTCGTCCGGCATTTACGAGCGCTATTTTGAACAGGATGGACACATTTATCATCACATTCTGGATCCGGAAAACGGCTATCCGACGCAGGGGGATCTGGAGGAAGTAACGGTTATCTGCGATTCCTCCCTCGAAGGCGACGCTTTAAGCACCGCCTGTCTGGCCGTCGGATCGGATGCGGCGTGGGATCTGATCCGGGAGACGCAGGATGCGCAGGCGGTCTTTGTCTTTCGGGGAGGAGAAGTGCGCAGTACAGAGCAAATCTGAGGTGATGCGGCAGTGAACAGGAAAACCAGAAATACAGTCCTTTTTGTGGTACTGATTTTTGCGGCGGCGGCAGGAACCATGGCGCTGCGCGCTTTTACAGGGCGGCAGGGCGCTTATGCCGCCGTGCAGTCGCACGGCAAAGAGATCGCGCGCCTGCCTTTGAATACGGATGCAAAACTTCCCGTGGGAAACGCGCGGACAGGCTATAATCTGGTGCGCGTGGCCGACGGGGCTGTGTCTGTGGAACGCGCGGACTGCCCGAATCAGATTTGTGTGCGCGAAGGGGAAAAGCGTTATGCGGGGGAGACGATCGCCTGTCTTCCGCACAAGCTGATTATTACCGTAAAACAGGAATCGCCGCAGCAAGACGCGCTGGTTCCTTAGGACATGTCAGAAAAAATCTTAAAAAGAGGGAAAAGCACTAAACCGGAGGGTTTGACATAGACTAATATAAACCCCTTTGTCGAGGTGCTTTTTTATGAAATCTTTTCCAAAGCCCCTTACTCCCGAGGAAGAAGCGGTATTGCTTCAGAAATATAAGGAGGGCGATATGGAGGCGAAAAAGATTCTGATTGAGCGGAACCTGAGGCTGGTGGCGCATGTGGCAAAAAAGTATCAAAAGCAGGGGGAGGACGGAGAAGATTTAATTGCCGTCGGGACAATCGGACTGATTAAAGCGGTTTCTACCTTTGACCATGCAAAGACCAATAAGCTGGCGACTTACGCGGCGCGCTGCGTGGAAAATGAATTACTGATGCTTTTCCGCGCCAGAAAAAAGATTGCGCGCGAGATTTCTTTGCACGAGCCGATCGGTACGGACAAGGAAGGCAACGAGATCAGCCTGATCGACGTGATCGAGGGAGAAAATATCGACATCATCGAACGCATGGAGCTGGACCGCAACACCAAAAAACTTTACGGCCTGCTTACAAAAGTGCTTACGGAGCGGGAACAGGAAATTTTAAAACTGCGTTACGGGCTTTACGGGAAAAAAGAAATGACGCAGCGCGAAATAGCGGGCAGACTTGGCATATCGCGTTCGTATGTGTCAAGAATAGAAAAGAGCGCGGTTGGAAAGCTGCGGGAACATTTCCGGGAGGAAAACACATGATTTACTTTCAGGAGAAAAACACCGATGAGATGAAAAAACAGAAGGCACAGACAGAGGCGGCAAGAAAATTGCTGCTTCTCGCTCTGGCTGAACAATATGGGATCCGGACGCTTCCCGCGATTGCAAAGGACGATCAGGGAAAACCGTATTTTCCCGAATATCAGGAAATCTGTTTTAACTACAGTCATTGCCGCAAAGGAATCCTGTGCGGGATCGGCAGAAGCGGAATCGGGGTGGATATTGAGACGGTGCGCGAATGGAAAGAGCCGCTGATCCGGCGCGTCTGCCATGCGAAAGAACAGGAAGCGCTTGCAGGGCAGCGGGAGCGGAATCTGTTCCTGACGGATCTGTGGAGCGCAAAAGAGGCGTATCTGAAATATCTGGGCGCCGGGCTGCGCTGCGACCTGCGCCTGCTGGATCTGTCCGGGCTGGGAAAACAAAAACGGCAGGGACCGGATCGCTGCGGTTTTTATTTCCGGGATCTGCAGACGGAGGACGGCTGCACGCTTCGGCTCTGGAACCGGGAGGGCCTTAGCCTGTGCGCCTGCAGCCGGGAGAAAGAAGCGCTGGAGCTAAAACATATTTTTGTTGCATAGATAATAATTTTGTGATATCATATAAATATCTTGAAGATCTGAATTTCAAACATTCTTTTTCAATCCCAAAACAAAAAACAGAACAGAAGGAGGAATGCGGTTGTTTCGTACAGTTTTCTCCGCGGCGGTGTTTGGCGTGGAGAGCAAAATGGTCTGTGTGGAAGCGGATGTGGGCGCCGGGCTGCCGTCTTTTTCGATGGTCGGTTATTTGTCCGCGCAGGTAAAGGAGGCGCAGGAACGGGTGCGCACCGCTTTAAAAAACGCGGGGTTTCGGATGGAGCCCAAACGGGTTACGGTCAATCTGTCGCCGGCGGATTTAAAAAAGAGCGGCACGGGGTTTGATCTGCCGATTGCCATTGCCATTGCGGCGGCATACGGCGCGATCCCGCAGGAGCGCCTGGACGGGATTTTGATTGCCGGCGAACTCAGTTTAAACGGAGAGGTGCAGGCGATTCCCGGAATTTTGCCGATTGTTGCCGGCGCGGCGCAGAACGGATGCAAAATCTGCATGGTGCCAAAGGCGAACGAGCAGGAAGGAGCCGTTCTGGAAGGAATACGGGTCATCGGGACGGAAAACCTGAAAGAAGCGATTGATTATCTGCAGGGGAACCGTGAGATTGCGCCGGCATGTGCGCAGACGGATCCGCCCGCGCCGCTTTTTGCGGCGGAGGATTTTGCCGACATCAGCGGGCAGGAGGCGGCAAAACGCGCGCTGGAGGTGGCGGTATGCGGATTTCACAATTTGCTGATGACCGGCCCTCCCGGAGCGGGAAAATCTATGCTGGCAAAGCGGATACCGGGAATTTTGCCGCCCATGACCATCGAAGAAGCCATGGAGGTATCGCGCATATACAGCGTGTCCGGCCTTTTAAGGGAAAAGCAGCCGCTTCTTTGCAGCCGTCCGTTCCGCAGCCCGCACCATACGGCTACGGCAAAAGCAATGGCGGGCGGCGGGATGGTTCCAAAACCGGGAGAGGTAAGCCTCGCGCACAACGGCGTGCTGTTTTTGGACGAACTGCCGGAATTTTCCAGAGACGCGCTGGAAATCTTGCGCCAGCCGATGGAGGACGGCGAGGTATTTCTCTCCCGCGCGGGCGTAACGTACCGTTTTCCGGCGGACTTTATGCTGGTGGCGGCGATGAATCCCTGCCCCTGCGGCTACTATCCCGATCTTTCCCGCTGCACCTGTACGCCTCCTATGGTGCGGCGTTATCTGCAAAAAATCAGTTCGCCGCTGCTGGAGCGCATTGATATTACCGTGGAGGTAGAGGCGGTGCGCTATCCGGCGCTGGAAAAAACGGAAGGGGCGGAGCGCTCCGCCCGGATCCGGGAGCGCGTCCTGCGCTGCCGCGCCATCCAGCAGGAACGCTATCAAAATACGCCTTACCGCTTTAATTCAAACTTAGATCGGGCGGGGCTGGAAACGTATTGCGCGCTGGAGCGGCAGGAAAAAGAATATATGGGGCTGGCATTTGAAAAACTGGGGCTGAGCGCAAGAACCTATTACCGTATTTTAAAAGTGGCGCGCACCATTGCGGATATGGACGGCGGCGGGCGCATCCGGACGCCGCATCTGCAGGAAGCGCTCTGCTACCGCAGCATCCATAAAAAATACTGGCAGAACCGACAGGAGAATGCAAGATGACGGATAAAAATAAGGAAGCGGAGTGGTTTTGGCTTTGCAGCGCGCCGGGACTATATGAAAAGGATCGCAAACGTTTGCTGAGAGAATTTGAGACGCCGTGGGAGATTCACCGTTTGGCGGCGGCCGGGACGGAAATTTCGTCTGTCAAAGGGAAAAAGCGGGAACAGTTGCTGCGTTGGGCGCAGGAACCGGCAGAGGAGAACTATCATAAGTGCCTGGAAGGGGGAATAAACTTTATCAGTTGCCAACATGCCGATTATCCGGAACAGCTTCTGCAGATCAGCGATCCTCCCTCCGGGCTGTTTTTCCGGGGGACGCTTCCGCGCAAAGGCGAACGGTGCGTGGCGGTAATCGGCGCGCGCATGTGTACTTATAATGGAAGAAATAACGCGGCGGATCTGGCGGCGGCGCTGGCGCAAAACGGCGTGGCGGTTGTAAGCGGCATGGCGTACGGAATCGACGCAAGGGCGCAGGAAGCCTGTATAGAGGCGGGCGGACGCAGCTTTGGCGTTCTGGGGTGCGGGGCGGATGTCTGCTATCCCAAAGAAAACAGAACGCTGTACGAACAATTGATACAAAACGGCGGCGTACTCTCGGAATATGAGCCGGGAGCCCTGCCGCTGGCGGCGCATTTTCCGCAGCGCAACCGGATTATCAGCGGGCTGTCCGAGACGGTAGTGGTTGTGGAGGCGAAAAAGAAAAGCGGTACGCTGATCACGGCGGATCTCGCGCTGGAACAGGGAAGGGACGTGTATGCGTTTCCGGGACGGGCGCAGGATGTTTTAAGCAGCGGGTGCAACCGTCTGATACAGCAGGGAGCGGGGATTATCACGGATCTGGATGAATTTCTGGAATTGATTGGATGCAGGGCGCAACAAACGCGAAAAGAAAAAAATTATCATATGGGACTTGCATCGTCTGAAAATTTGTTGTATAGTTGTCTGGATTCTGAACTAAAAAGTCTGCAGTCGCTTGCAAACGAGACAAAGCTTCCGGTAAAGGAACTGATCCGTATGCTGACAGATTTGCAGATCAGAGGTTTGGCTGCAGAGATCGGCAAAAATTATTATGTGAGAACGAGGTAATTGTTTATGGCGAAGAATCTGGTGATTGTGGAGTCGCCCACAAAGGTAAAAACCATAAAAAAATTTCTGGGCAGCAATTATACCGTTGCCGCATCAAACGGGCATGTACGCGATTTCCCGAAAAGTCAGTTCGGCATCGACGTGGAACACGACTATGAACCGAAATATATTACAATCCGCGGGAAAGGCGATCTGCTCGCCTCGCTTCGCAAAGAAGTAAAGAAAGCGGACAAGGTGTTTCTGGCAACCGACCCCGACCGCGAAGGGGAAGCGATTAGCTGGCATCTTTCGCACGCCCTGAACCTGGATGAAAAAAAGATGCGGCGCATCACATTTAATGAAATTACGAAGAACGCGGTCAAAACTTCTTTAAAAAACGCGCGGGAGATCGATATGGACCTGGTTAACGCGCAGCAGGCGCGGCGTATGCTCGACCGCATGGTGGGATATG
>CANQJX010000101.1 GCA_947624335.1 uncultured Marvinbryantia sp. | reverse complement strand
CCTCGTTATTGAAGCCGATAAACAGGCCGCGGATGACGTGCTCGTTGCCGTAGTAGCAGCCGGGCGTCATGATGGTGCTGCTCGCGGTCGTCTTGTCGCGGTCGCCCAGCAGCATCTGCCTGGCGCATGCCACGCTTGCGGAAGCGATTTCATCGTCGATTTCCTTTACGCGCGGGAGCGCGCGGCGTACTTCCCGCATCCGCTCCTCCAGCAGATGCCGGTGCGCCGCCTGTCTGCGGTTGTAGTCGCGGATAATGGAATCATATTGCGAGTTAGTCAATGTCACGGCGATCCTCCCCGGCAGCAAGAAGCTGCTGCTCTAATTGCTCATAATCGTATTCGCGCTGCGGGAAATTATTAAATTTATTTGCCGACGCCGCGCGGCGCGAAGGGATTCGGTCCGCCGTCCGTGAAACGGCCGGACGATCCGCTTCCGGGATATCCCGCAGATGCTTTACCCCGGCGTCATGCCAGCCCTGCAGGATTTTATCGGCGTACTGGAAACTCGGCGTATGCGTGCGGTTAATGGTGCGGCGGCAGGCTTCCAGCACAATTTCTGTGGAGAAGCCGAGCTGGGAAAACCAGCGCGTCATATATTCGGACTCCGCCTGCGCCGGTCCCCGGTCCTTGATGCCGAACGCATTGAGAACGGAATAAAACTCTTTCCGGTAAAGGTTCGTATCTTTTTTCGCCTCCGCTACGGTAGTGATCCTGCGCGCCGCCCATTCCAGAGCGACGGCGCGGATATAGCTGATACTGCGTTTTCCCTTTGAGACGCAGTATTCTATTAAATATTCGACCAGATCTGCGGAAAAATGCAGCTCGTCATAAAAATATAAGATATTGGTTACCTCAGTGCTGCTGAGTTTTTTGCCCAGATATTGTTCCGCAATATAGATCAGTTGGCGGATATCTTCCTGCTGCGCCAGTTCTTTTTTGCGGTCTGCGGATATCGAGATCCGCCCGGACGGCGTCTCAGCCGTCCTGCTTTCCTTTGCCATGTGCGCGGCATAGTCGTCCAGTCTGCTTTTTTCCGCCGCCTTGGCCGATCCGCCGTCCAGAAGAATAATATCGGTCATCGTGCCGTCCTCGCTGTAGGCCAGACGAAGCAGATGCAGCTTTTCCCAATAAACGAGGGCACGTTTTACGTCGTTTTCCGTATAGTTAAAAGCGTCCGCGATAGAAGCGAGGGAAACGTCCCGGTCCGCGCAGGAACAGCGCAGAAGATAAAGATACACTTTTACAAATTCGCCGTTTGCCGCAATCATATATTCATCTAAAAAACGATTCTGTACCAGCGTAAAATCGCCCGTACTGCATTTATGTAGCGTCAATGCCATTCACCTGTCCTGCAAAAAATACGTCGCGGGAACACACCCACTGTTGCAAGTATAACATAGCTTGTCTGAAATGGAAACAATCACTTATACCGCGCCGGACGGGGAAAACCGCGTGTGGAAAATGTGGATAGTGTGGATGGACGGGAGGGACGTTTTTTCTCCGCAACCAAAAAAATCGTGTAAAATAGAATCCTGTCGAATCGGGGAAAATTATGTCGCAAAACTTATGTCTACAGGGATGTAAACAAAAAAATCCACACGCGAAGCGGCAAATATTTGTGCATAAGCGTGTGGATTATGTGGAAATCTAATTTCCCAAAAGTTTTTCCGCGATGTTTACCACATCTCCGGCTCCCATGGTTATCAACAAATCTCCGTGTACACATTTTTGGAGCAGAAAATTTTCGATTTCGTCAAAGGACGGGAAGTAATATACCTCCGTACCCAGAGCGGCAATCTTTTCTTTCAGGGTTTCGGAACTGATGCCGAGACGGTCCGTTTCGCGCGCCGCGTAAATATCCGCAAGCACTACCTTATCCGCAAGCGAGAGCGCTTTTGCGAAATCGTCCATAAGCGCTTTGGTGCGCGTATAGGTATGCGGCTGAAATACGCACCACAGCGAACGGTGCGCACATTTTTGCGCGGTCTGCAAAGTGGCCGTAATTTCGGTCGGATGATGGGCGTAATCGTCAATGATGGTAACGCCGCCCACGCTGCCTTTGTACTGAAAACGGCGGTTCGTTCCGGTAAACGCGCACAGGGCGCGTTCCAGGGTTTCGGCCGGAATATGCAGCACGTCTCCCAGCGCAAGCGCGGCCACGGCGTTGCTTACATTGTGGCTGCCGGGTACTTTTAAGGTAAAATGTCCGATCAGGCGTCCGTCCTTTTTCAGATCGAAAGAACCGCAGGCGGATTCGTCATAGCGGATGTTTTCCGCATAGTAACCGTCGCCCGCCGTGTCGGCGTAATAAATCACGCTGCAGGGAAGTCCCTGCGTGATTTCCCACACGTTCGGGATCGCCCGGTTGATAATCAGAATCCCGTCTTTTGGAAGACG
Source organism: uncultured Marvinbryantia sp. (assembly GCA_947624335.1). Classification (GTDB taxonomy): domain Bacteria; phylum Bacillota; class Clostridia; order Lachnospirales; family Lachnospiraceae; genus Marvinbryantia. The sequence continues at coordinate 4,342 of CANQJX010000101.1, read as the reverse complement.
TTCGGCAAACCGGCGGAACGAGCGGCGGATATCGGAAAGGTCTTTGAAGAAATCCAGATGATCCGCGTCGATATTCAGTATCATAGAAATTTTAGGAAAAAAGTCCAGAAAACTGTTGGTATACTCGCACGCTTCGGTCAGGAACACGTCGCCGCCGCCTACGCGGATGTTTCCGTGGATCGCGGGCAGGATGCCGCCCACCGAAATCGTGGGATCCGTATCGGCTGCGAGCAGGATATGCGCCGCCATGGAAGTAGTCGTCGTTTTGCCGTGCGTACCCGCAACCGCGATCGGAAGCCGGTAATTGGTCATAAGCTGCCCCAAAAGCTCCGCTCTGGTGAGCATGGGAAGATTTTGGGATACGGCGGCGGCATATTCGGGATTGCCCGGATGGATTGCCGCGGTGTAAACGACCAGGTCGGTATCGCTGCCGATGTTGGAGGCGCGCTGCCCATAAAAAATGCGGGCGCCCGCTTTTTCTAGCCATTGCGTTAAAGGCGACTCGCTGCGGTCAGAACCGGAAACGAAAAACCCTCTGTCGAGGAGGATCGCCGCAAGGCCGCTCATGCTGATGCCCCCGATGCCGATAAAATGTATGTGGACAGGATTACCAAAATCTATTTTATACATGTTGCTGTTCTCCTTACCTATTTATAATATCGTCTGACGGTATTGAATGCTACTTTATTCTAGCGCAAAAATGAAAAAAAAGGAAGTGCGTCCGGGCAAATAGTAACTATTTCACAAAAATGGAATACATTTTATCGACACAGTTGGACAAAATAGAATACACGGTTTATATTTTTGATTGATTTTTTTGTAAAAACTGCGTAAAAAGTGTTCACTATTTTAAAAAGCTGTGTTATAATCTAAAAAATAAAGAAATACAGAGGTGGTAATGTGATTAAGAAAGAGATGATCGCCATGCTGCTTGCCGGCGGGCAGGGCAGCCGTCTCGGCGTACTGACAGCCAAGGTGGCGAAGCCGGCGGTAACGTTTGGCGGAAAATACCGCATCATTGATTTTCCGTTGAGCAATTGTATCAATTCGGGCGTCGATACGGTCGGGGTGCTTACCCAGTATCAGCCGCTTCGCCTGAACACGCATATCGGCATCGGAATCCCGTGGGATCTGGACAGGAATATCGGCGGTGTGAGTATTCTTCCCCCTTACGAGAAGAGTTCTGACACGGAGTGGTATACGGGCACTGCGAATGCGATCTACCAAAATCTCACATATATGGAGATGTTTCATCCGGAGTATGTGCTGATCCTTGGCGGAGACCATATTTATAAAATGGACTACGAAGTGATGCTTGACTTCCATAAAGCAAGCGGCGCTGCGGTAAGCATTGCGGTTATGCCGGTTCCGTGGGAGGAAGCGAGCCGTTTTGGCGTTGTGGTTGCGGACGACCATAATCAGATTACAGAATTTCAGGAAAAACCGAAGGAGCCTAAGAGTAATCTGGCATCCATGGGAATTTACATATTCACATGGAGCGTGCTGCGCGATGCGCTGATCGCCAACGCAAACGTTCCCGGGTGCGATTTTGGCAAGCATGTGATTCCGTACTGCTTTAACCGCGGCGAAAAAATGGTGGCATACGAGTACAACGGCTATTGGAAGGACGTGGGAACGTTAAGTTCTTACTGGGAAGCCAATATGGAACTGATTGACATTATTCCGGAATTTAATCTTTACGAGGAATTCTGGAAGATTTATACGGCGAGCGAGATTATTCCGCCGCAGTATATCGCCCCGGAGGCAAAGATCGAGCGCAGCATCATCGGAGACGGGACGGAAGTGTTCGGCGAGGTGGAAAGTTCCGTTATCGGCGCGGGCGTCACCATCGGCAAGGGAGCCGTCGTGAAAGACTCTATCATTATGAAAGGTACGACCATCGGTGAGAACGCCGTGATCGACCGCGCGATTATTGCGGAGAATGTAGAAGTCGGCGCGGGCGTTCAAATGGGCGTCGGAGAGGAAGTGCCGAACAAATTTAAACCGGGCGTATACGCGGGCGGTCTTGTTACCATCGGCGAATACAGCACCATTCCGGCCAATGTAAAAATTGGGAAAAATACGGCAATCTCAGGAAAAACGTCGGAGGCAGATTATCCGGGCGGCATCCTTGAGAGCGGCGAATCTATTATTAAGGATGGTGATGAGGCATGAGAGCGGTAGGCATTATTTTAGCAGGCGGCAATAACCAGAAGATGAAGGAATTGTCCAACCGCAGGGCGATCGCGGCAATGCCGATGGCGGGCAGCTTCCGCAGCATAGATTTTGCGTTAAGCAATATGACCAACTCCGGAATCCAGAAGGTTGCCGTTCTCACACAATACAATTCCAGATCCTTAAACGAACATTTAAGTTCCTCCAAGTGGTGGGATTTCGGAAGAAAACAGGGCGGCCTGTTTGTATTCACGCCGACGATCACAGTGGGAAATAATTTCTGGTATCGCGGAACGGCGGATTCCATCGCGCAGAATATCGACTTTTTTAAGCGCTGCCACGAACCGTATGTGGTAATTGCGTCCGGAGATGGAATTTATAAACTTGATTATAATAAAGTTTTGGAGTATCATATTGAAAAGAAGGCGGATATTACCGTTGTATGCGCAGACGTGCCGGATGGCGACGACATCAGCAGATTTGGCGTGGTAAAGATCAACGAGGACGGACGCATAGAGAACTTTGAGGAAAAGCCGATGGCAACTTCCGAAAATGCGGTTTCTACCGGAATTTATGTGATCCGGAGACGCCAGTTGATTGAGATGATCGAAAAGGCGGCATCGGAAGACCGCTTCGACTTTGTAAACGATATTCTTGTCCGATATAAGAATGCAAAACGGATTTATGCTTACAAAATGGATAGTTATTGGGCAAATATCTCTACGGTAGACGCTTATTATAAGACAAATATGGACTTCCTGAAACCGGATGTGCGGGATTATTTCTTCCGCCAGTACCCGGACGTGTACTCTAAGATTGAGGACATGCCGCCGGCAAAATACAATCCGGGCGCGGATGTAAGAAACAGTCTGGTATCCGCAGGGTGTATCATCAACGGGAAGGTGGAAAATTCCATATTGTTCAAAAAGGTATTTGTCGGCAAGAACTGCGTCATTAAGAATGCAATTATCTTAAACGACGTATATATCGGCGACAATACCCGTATTGAAAACTGCATCGTGGAAAGTCACGATACAATCCGCGCAAACTCCACCCATATCGGGGAAGGCGGCATAAAGATCGTGGTGGAAACGAACGAAAGGTATGTCATGTGATGTCCGTAGAGGGCAGAGCCCGACCGAAAAAATAAGACAGATATGCTAGCCTCTGCCCATAAAATACAATTTATGAGGAAGGGGGACCGGCTATGAATATCACAGACGTTAGAGTCCGCAAAGTATCAAAGGATGGTAAGATGAAGGCTGTGGTGTCAATTACGATCGATGATGAGTTTGTCGTTCATGACATCAAAGTGATCGAGGGTGAAAAAGGGCTGTTTATCGCAATGCCCAGCAGGAAGGCCACGGACGGAGAATACCGCGATATTGCACATCCGATTAACTCTGAAACTCGGGACAGAATTCAAACGCTGATTTTGGAAAAATACGAAGAAGCTGCACAGTCGGTGGATGAGGAGACGCTGTAGAAGGGGTTTTACGAGCGTTGGGTTGTTGCGCAGAACGCAACAACCCTTTTTCCATGCAGGGACAAACAACAGACGGGAGTTATAACAAAGCTTATGAGACTGATTTCGTGGAATGTAAACGGCATTCGTGCCTGTATGCAGAAAGGATTTTTAGATTTCTTCCGGGAGGCAAACGCCGACCTTTTCTGCCTGCAGGAGACAAAACTGCAGGCAGGGCAGATTACCCTGGAACTGCCGGGTTATTATCAGTACTGGAATTACGCGGAAAAGAAGGGCTATTCCGGAACGGCGGTATTTTGCAAACAGGAACCGTTAAGCGTGCGCTATGGGATCGGAATAGAAGAACACGACCGGGAGGGGCGCGTGATTACCTGCGAATTTGCGGATTTTTATTTTGTGACAGTCTATACGCCCAACTCGCAGGAGGAGTTAAAACGCCTTGCTTACCGGATGAAATGGGAGGACGATTTTCTTTCCTATTTAAAGGGGCTGGAAAAAACAAAGCCGGTGATTGTCGCGGGCGACATGAATGTGGCCCATAAGGAAATTGATCTGAAAAATCCCGGGACCAACCGGCGGAATGCGGGCTTTACCGATGAAGAAAGGGGAAAGATGACAGCGCTTCTGGAAAGTGGGTTCCTGGATACGTTCCGTTATTTTTACCCGGACAAAAAAGGGGTG
>CANQJX010000100.1 GCA_947624335.1 uncultured Marvinbryantia sp. | reverse complement strand
CCACATAACATAAACGTCCTTTGAACGCTTTTCTTTTTCGTCCGTTTCCTATGCGCGGCCGCACACATTCATGTTGTCCACAAAATCCGCCGGTTTTACCGTCAGTTCCACCCATGCCGGAACAAAGCCGCTTGCAAGCGCGTTTCTCGCGGAAGGAAGGTTCGACCATGCGCAGCAGTAAAACGGCACTTTCCCACGTTTCAGGATCTCGGCTGCCAGATTGCCGGTAAGCACTGCCGCAATCCCCTGTTTTCGATATTTTGGCAGCACATCCACCCCAATCTGCCACATGGATTCACAATCCGCGGAACAACCTGCCAGACCGATCAATTCTCCGTGCGCATATGCCCCGATTCCCAGAACATCCAGATGCTTTCGCTCCTTGCACAATGCGTTGCTCCACTGCGGAAGGTACAGCGTCTCAAAATCCGGCTGCTCCAGCAGCCGCAATTCATATTTGCACGCGCGCGTACAAAGCTTTTCGGTATCGGGAAGAAAATATTCCGCCATAAAGCATACTTTCTGTCCCATCTTTTGCATCCGTTCATTCAGCCAATGCAGATTCGGGGTTTCAAAGCAATGATACCAGGAAAATGTTTCTATGTATGTTTTTACAATTTCCCGGTATTCATCCTTTACCGAAGCGACAATATTATTCCCGTATGAAACCAGATTGCAGGCGATCGGCTCGCGATAATAGCTTCTTGCGTTCGCCTGAATCTGTGAACGCACAATTACATGCTCGCTTTTTTGAAAATCCTCCGGCGCGCAGTTCAGATCTGCCGCGGACTGCTTCATCGCAATTTTCCATATCTCTTTGTTCATCCGTCTAACCCCATGTTTCTATGATTTTGATAATCTGCTCTTCATAATCTTCCGCATAATCTTCCATTTTCCCCGCGTTCTTTACATTGCTTTGCGCGCCGTCTTCTGGAAATTCCCAGACATGATAGGTAAGGCCCCTGTATTCCCAGTCGACGCTCCCGCAGCCGTCCTCTTCCGTATAAGAATACTTCCACCCTTTCCGATTCAGATAAGTCTGTAATTTTTGTAAACGCATATTTCTTCTCTCCTGGAAATTTTTCTTTTATGCTATATCAGCATCCGGTTTCAGCAGCGGAAACTCGATCCAGAACGTACTCCCGATGCCTTCCCTGGTATCTACCCCGCATTTACCGTTATGCAGCGCGACGATCTGGTGGACAATCGCAAGTCCCAATCCTGAAACGCCCTGTTGATCCCGCTGGCGGTAAGTATAATATCTTTCCCATATGTGCAAAAGCTGTTCCTTTGGGATGCCGTTCCCATGATCGGTCACTTCCAGCCTCACAAAGTACTCCCGCCGGTACAAAGCCGTCTCAATTCTCCTGTCCTCTTTTGTATGCCGTATCGCGTTGTCGAGCAGATTGTAAACCGCGCGTTCCAGTTGACGGGCATTTCCTCTTACCGTCAGGCCCGGCATAAGATTCTTTTGTATACTGCCGCCTTCCGCCTGAAAAAGTGGTTCAAACTGCGCGATCACTTTACTTACAAGTTCCTGCATATCCACCGCGTTAAATTTTATTTCGCCGTCGTTTGAATGTAATTCCGAGTATTCCAATATATCGTTAACAAGCGCATTCAAGCGTTCGGATTCACGAATGATGATATCTGCGTCCTCGATCCGCTGTTTTTCTTCTTCGTCAAAGTCCCGTATGCTTTCCGCATATCCCCGGATCATAGTCAGCGGGGTCCGCAGATCATGGGAAATATTCGCAAGCAGCTCCCGCTGATAGTCTTTTGCCTTACACAGTTTGCGGTTAGTATCCGCCAGCGTTTCCGCAAGCTTATCAATTTCCCTGCAGAAACCGTTTTCACCGCTTAAGTCAAACGCTTCCTCTCCAAGTTGTTCTGCATGTCCGGAAATGGCAGCGATCGGCTTTGCAAAACGCTTGGAGATCAAAAAAGCCAGCAATACGGCCAACAGCAAAGAAATCACCGTCACGATTAAAAGCTGCACATGGATAATTTTTGCCGCCGCACCAATCGGCTCCAGCGTCACATTCAAATAAAGCACCGTATCGTCGTCCAGATACTGGCCGTAAATGTACTGCGTGCCGTCTATATTTTCTATTGTTCCATCGCTTTGAGCCAGTTCCGCAAGGAACGCATCATACCCGTCAGGGAGGCTTCGGTAACGTGCCTGCAGATATTCCATCTCCTCATTTTTCAGATATGGATTTTCGCTTCCATTATGATCCGCCTGCTCTTTCTGTATATAATTTCCTCTATAAGAATCCGTGCTGTAAAGAATTGACCCCTTTCGGTCCGTGATGTAAATAAGCAGAGAATTATTCAGGGCAAGTACGTCTATTTCTCCGGTATCCGAATAATCTGCGGCAATTTTTTCTGCCGCTGCTTTGGTATTGCGGATCAGCATATGATGATATGCTCCCTGAAGAAAAGCCGACTGTAAAAGCCAGAGAAGCGCAAATATTCCCGCGGTATACAGCACAAAATACCGACACAGTTTTGTTTGAAACGATTGGGATTTATGCTTCAAATTTATACCCAACTCCTCTCACCGTTCGAATATGGTCACGGTATTTGCCCAATTTATTCCGAAGAAGTTTGATCTGCCAGTCAACAGTTCTGTCATCTACAAACGCATCATATCCCCATACTGCATCAAGTATTTGTCCGCGGCTTAAGGTGATGCCCTGATTTTGGGTAAGATAGTTTAGCAAATCATACTCTTTTGGCGTCAGCTCCGTCCTTGTCCCGTCGATATAAACGCTGCGCCCGGACGTATCAATCTCCAGTCCGGCAAAAACCATATGATAATTCTGTTTTTTGCCCGAAACGCAGGACGAATGAATTTGTTCATGCCGTTTGATGATCACATTCACTCTTGCCATCAACTCTTTTAAAGAAAATGGTTTGGTCAGATAATCGTCCACGCCGACCTCGAAACCGAACAACTTGTCATACTCCGTGCCGCGGGCGGACAGCATCAAAACGGGAATATCTTTCTGCGCGCGTATCTTTTTGACCGCCTCATAACCGTCCATATCCGGCATCATAATGTCCATAATGATCATTGTAAAATCTTCTTCCCGGCACAGCCGCAGCGCTTCGCTGCCGTCGTATGCTTCCGCCGTTTCATAGCCCTCGCGTTCGGCGTATCGCTTAATCAGGCGCACGATCTCCCGCTCATCGTCAACAATCAGAATTTTCGGCATCGTCTGTCACCTCAGTTTTATGATTTTATCAAAATTATTTTCTGTTGCAAGCAAGGGCGGGTAAAATTCACCCGCCCGATGCCGTTATCCACTGCGTTTATTTTGTATAATCCGCATAGTTCTGAAGATAATTCTGTCTGCCTGTGTTGTAACTGTAACCCGACTGAAATTCCTCGTCATCGCCGCTGTCCTGTGCGTATTGAAGCGCCTTTTTCTGTCCTGCGGCATATCCGTATCGAACTTTTAACGATTCGTCGTACGCGCCGTTCACCCACGCTCCTCCTCCGATTCCGTAGGTTTTGTAAAATTCCTGTGCCTCTTCTTTGGTAGCGCCTTCGGGAAGCGCTTCATATGCCTTATTTCTGGCGGCACTGTTCTGCTGCCCGGCCAGATAACCGTAGTTTCCCTCTGCAAGCGCCGTCATAGAGCTTCCCGTTAACATAACTGCTGTCAATAAAGCTGTGATTGTTTTGAATTTCATAAGATCCTTTCCTTTCTTTGCCGAAGTATCTCTTCGTTTATTGTGATCTTATGATATCCCGCTATTTTGGAATCCCTTAGGAATCTGTGTGGAAATTTTGTGGAATTTTGATTCCACCTCATCCATAAATGACTTTTAATTCTTCGAGTATTTTGTGGAATTTTCTTCACGCGCCGATAAACAGGATTCCTAAGGTGCCCGGCCCGCAATGGCTGGAGATCACTCCGCCGGCCCTGGTTTCTATGATTTCGTTAAAATAATGCAGGCCGTCGAGGTATGCGTATACCTGCTCCACAATCCCCGCGTCGCACCCGGAATGCGTAATAAATACGCGGTCCGGTTTTGCCGAAAGCAGTTGCGCTTCCAGCTCCTTCGCGTAATGCAGGATTACACGGTCCATATTTCCGCGATATTTGTTGCCGGGTTTCATCGTCCCGTCCAGTACCTCGATCTTTGGATGTATTTTTAATGCGCCTCCGGCAAAAGCTGCCAGTCCGCTGCATCTCCCGCCGCGGTGCAGATAGGTCAGCGTATCCACAACAAAGCTTGCCCGCACCTTTGGCACAAGTTCTTCCATCTTCTCTGCAATGTTTTTTGCATCCGCGCCCTTTGCCGCCAGTATTGCGGCTTCCACGGCGAGCAGGCCGATTCCGGTAGAAAGGTTTCGCGAATCTATTACCGTAATCTGTTCCTGCGCGTCCAGTTCCCTGGCTGCCTGGCGCATCACATCCGCCGAAGCGGACATTTCGGATGAAATCGGGAAACATACCAGCTCCGTTTTGGATTTTACATATGGCTCAAACAGCGCGATTGCCTGCGCCAGAGAAGGAGCCGACGTTTTGGGCGTAGTCTTATGCGCGTTTGCCCACTTGTATATTTCTTCCGGTTTCAGGTTTACCCCGTCCTCATATTCCTCCGTATCCAAAAGAATATGCAGCGGAAGAATGGAAATATCATATTTGTGAAGTAAGGATTCCGACAGATCGCAAGTGCTGTCGCAGATAATTTTCGTCATAATGGCACTCTCTTTTCCGGTTCTATTGTTCTGCGCACGTTAAATGCCGCGTACAAGTCTTATTATATTCCTAAGAAATCCCCGCGTCAATCACCGGAAACATTGTCCGCCCTGTTTGCTTTATAAATATTTCCCCGTAATGCTCTCCGGATTTTCCTTTATGTCTTCCGGCGTTCCGCAGGCTACGATGCGCCCTCCATGCACGCCGCCGCCCGGTCCCATATCAATGCAGTAATCGGCGTTCCGGATCACGTCCAGATCATGCTCGATCACAATTACAGTCGCCTTGCGCTCTGTCAGCCGCCGAAAAACCGAAAGCAGCGTCTTTACATCCAACGGATGAAGCCCGATGGTCGGCTCGTCAAAGACAAATACCGCGTCTTCCTGTCCGCGCCCCATTTCGCTTGCAAGTTTTAAACGCTGCGCTTCGCCGCCCGAAAGTCCCGGCGTCTCTTCTCCGAGAGTCAGATAACCAAGGCCCAGATCGTGCAGCACCTGCAGTTTGCGTTGTACGTTGGGAAGATCCTTACACACGGCAAGCGCCTCATCCACGCTCATATCCATCAGTTCCGGCAGAGAATATCCGTCCCGCTCCTTTTTTGGAATCCGCTTCACAAGATACGCGTCTTTTGCATAGCGGGAACCGCGGCATTGCGGGCAGGGAATCTCCACGTCCGGCAAAAACTGTACATCCAGGCTGATCGAACCGGTTCCGTCGCAGACCGGGCAGCGCAGTTTCCCGGTATTATAAGAAAAGTCGCCCGCCTTATATCCCCGTTCTTTCGCCGCTTCCGTCCGCGCATAGGCTTTGCGCAGTTCGTCGTGGACGTCGGCGTACGTTGCCACGGTCGAACGCACGTTAATACCGATCGGCGTAGCGTCAATCAGCTTGACATGCCGGATGCCGTCCGTCTCAATCGAGCGCACATGTCCGGGAAGCTTTTTTTCGCTGATTGCGCTTTCTAGCGCGGGGATCAGGCTTTCCAGAATCATCGTGGTCTTTCCAGAACCCGAAACGCCGGTAACCGCGATCAGCCGTCCTTTGGGAAAATCCGCCTGCAAAGGCTGCACCGTATGGATCCTGTCGGTAGACAGACGGATCTTTCCCTGACAGAAAATCTGATCCCGTTTCACGTTCTGCCTCAGATTTATGGTTTCCCTTCCCGCGAGAAACGCGCCGATCTTAGAATCCGGGCTTTTTAAAATCTGCGAAAGTTCTCCCTGCGCGATTACGGTCCCGCCGCTCGCGCCGGCTTCGGGTCCTAATTCGATCAGCCAGTCCGCGTGGGAAAGAATATTGGTATCGTGATCCACCAGAACCACTGAATTTCCGTCCGCAATCAGATCATCCATCACTCCCGTAACGCCCTCCAGATTTTGCGGATGCAGACCGATGGACGGTTCATCCAGCACATATAAAACGCCGGTGGTGCGGTTGCGCACGGCGCGCGCTAACTGCATCCGCTGCCGCTCTCCGGTGGAAAGCGTAGACGCCTCTCTTTCCAGGGTCAGATAAGACAGCCCCAGATCCATCAGCCGTTTTGCGGCGTGCTGAAAAGATTCGCAAATACTCGCCGCCATCGGGCGCATTTCTTCCGGCAAAGACGCGGGCACGCCGTCCACCCATTCTGTCAGGTCCGCGAGCGTCATTTTACACGCGTCCGCCAGAGAAATTCCGCGCAGCCTTGGGGCGCGCGCGTTCTCGGACAGCCGGGTGCCGCCGCATTGCGGGCAGGGCCCGCTTTTTAAAAACTTTTCTACGCGCTTCATACCTTTCTCATCCTTCACATGGGACAGCGCGTTTTCCACAGTATAAACGGCATTGTAATAGGTAAAATCCATTTCTCCGGCCGTATTTGTTTTTTCGTTGTGATACAGCAAATGATATTTCTTTGCCGGACCGTGAAAGACCAATTCCTTCTCGCGCTCGGAAAGATCGCGAAACGGAACGTCCGTGCGCACGCCCAAATGATCCCTTGCAATGTCTTTCATCAGCGACCACATCAGCGTCTGCCACGGCGCTACCGCTCCTTCGTCAATCGTAAGGGATTCGTCCGGCACCAGCGCGGATTCGTCCACCGTGCGGACTGTTCCCGTGCCGTCGC
>CANQJX010000099.1 GCA_947624335.1 uncultured Marvinbryantia sp. | reverse complement strand
GCACGACTCTGTGTCCTACGGCGTTGACGTCCGCCAGACTCCCTATCGCTCCGGTCTTCTCGTTTACCAGCGCGTCCAGCACCATCTGGATCGCCTGCTTGTGCGTCGGCATCGGCGCCTCGGTAATTTCCTTATCGCAGCCGGCCTTCTGATAAACCAGCCTTCCGTCGATCCCGATTCTCTCGCAAAGCCCCTTTGCCAGAACCGCTTCCGTATCGGAGTTGATCAACTGATATTTTAAAGAAGAACTTCCGCAGTTAATAACTAAAACATTCATGATTCATGATCCTCCATTTTCTGATCTTAAGGTTAGTCTTCAACCTGGCACTGTACCGCGGTGATCGCAACGACGCCTACGATATCTTCGGCCGAGCAGCCTCTGGAAAGGTCGTTAACCGGCTTGGCGATACCCTGGGTAACGGGGCCGTATGCTTCCGCTTTTGCCAGTCTCTGTACCAGCTTGTATCCGATATTTCCGGCATCCAGATTGGGGAAAATCAGCGTGTTTGCCTTGCCCGCAACCTCGCTGTTCGGAGCTTTGGAAGATCCTACGCTCGGAACAATCGCCGCGTCAAGCTGCATCTCGCCGTCCAGTTTCAGATTCGGATACTGTTCTTTGGCAATCTTTGTCGCTTCTACTACCTTGTCCACCAGCGCATGCTTCGCGCTTCCCATGGTGGAATGGGACAGCATTGCCACACGCGGTTCTTCGCCTGTCAACTGGCGGAACGAATCCGCGCTGGACGCCGCGATTGCGGCAAGCTCTTCCGGAGTCGGATCCTGCACCAGTCCGCTGTCCGCAAATACAAACGTTCCGTTTGCGCCGTATTCGCAATCCGGCACAACCATCAGGAAAAACGCCGATACCAGTTTTGTGCCCGGTTTTGTCTTTAAAATCTGCAGGCACGGCCGTAATGTATCCGCTGTGGAGTGGCAGGCGCCGGATACCATACCGTCTGCGTCGCCCATCTTTACCATCATAACGCCATAATACAGATACTGGTTCAAAAGAATTTCCTTCGCCTGCTCCGGGGTCATGCCCTTTTTCTGGCGCAGCTCTACCAGCTTGTCTATGTAGCCCTGCGTCTTATCGGACGTCGCCGGGTCTACCACTACCGCGCCGGTAATATCCAGTCCTTCGCTTCCTTTTTTCACTGCCTCTTCGCTGCCTACAAGGATAATATTGGCGATGTCCTCTTTGAGGATCTGCGCCGCGGCTTCATAAGTCCTGCGGTCTTCCGTCTCCGGAAGCACAATCGTTTTTTTGTTGTTTCTCGCTCTTTCCTTGATCACATCAATAAATCCCATGATTTTTATAGCTCCTTTCATTTTTTGCGCAGCCCGCGATCTGTCCGGCTGCACGCATCATACGATATATTATACCGTTTTCCATTCCATTTTTCAACAAAGATTCTCCCTATTTCTGGATTTTTTTAAGCAGCGCAAGCGACATCTTCCCATAAGGCGCATAGCGCAGGGGAATATCGAGCCAAAGCGCTTTTTTCATAATGCTTTTGCTGTGCGAAAAGGTAAGAAAGCTTTGTTTCCCATGATAGCTTCCCATGCCGCTCTTTCCCACGCCGCCAAACGGCATATACGGCGTCGCCAGATGGACCACCACATCGTTGACGCACCCGCCGCCGTAGGAAAGCCGGGATAATATCTGTTTCTCATTTTCGCGGTCTTTTGTAAAATAGTAAAGCGCAAGCGGTTTTTCCCCTTTCTCCACAAACGCCGCCGCTTCCTCAATCCGGTTAAACGTAAGTACCGGAAGAAGCGGCCCGAAGATCTCTTCCTGCATAACCGGGCTTTCTCTGTGTACGCGGTCGAGAATTGTCGGGGCGATTTTCAAGGTCCCCGCGGATACCCCGCCGCCCGCCAGAATTTCCGTTCCTTCCATCAGGGCGCAGACGCGCGAAAAATGCTTTTCATTGATGATTTTCGGATAATCTTTATTTTGCAGCGGATCTTTCCCAAACTGCCTGCGAATTTCTTTTTTCATCGCCGCGACAAGGAGGTCTTTTACATTATCCTGCACCAGCAGGTAATCCGGCGCCACGCAGGTCTGTCCGGCGTTTAAATATTTTCCCCAGACAATCCTTCTCGCCGCAAGGCGGATATCCGCCGTATCATCCACGATGCAGGGGCTCTTTCCGCCCAGCTCCAGCGTCACCGGCGTCAGGTTTTTCGCCGCCTCCTCCATCACCAGTCTGCCGACGTTTACGCTTCCCGTGAAAAAGATATAGTCAAATTTCTGTCTCAGAAGCTCCTGATTTTCTTCTCTTCCGCCTTCTACAACCGACACCAGCCAGTCCGGATACGTCTCGCGCACCAGCTGCGCAAGCACGGCCGACGTATGCGGCGCGTAAGCCGAAGGTTTTAATACCGCGCAGTTGCCCGCGGCAAGCGCGCCCACAAGCGGAGCCAGCGCAAGCTGGAACGGATAATTCCAGGGCGACATGATCAGTACGACGCCATACGGCTCGCTGATGCGCAGACAGCGGGACGGGAACTGCGTGATCGGAGTGCGCGCTCTTTGAGGCCGCATCCACGATTTCAGGCGGCGGACGGCACATTTTACTTCCTCCAGCACAATGCCGATCTCCGTCGCGTAACATTCAAACGGCGCTTTGTTCAAATCCGCATAAAGCGCATCATAAATCTGCTGTTCGTGCGTATGAATCCACACCGGGAGTTTTTTTAGCTGTTCGATGCGGAATTCATAGCTTCGCGTCGCTCCTTTCTGAAAGTTTTCTCTCTGACGCTCCAGCGTCTGCGTGATGATACTGCTCATACATCTTCCTCCCTGCGAATCTGCATATACAGTTTGCGAAAATCCTTCCTTCCGAAAATAACCGGAACGGGATAAAGCGGATTTGCTTCTTTGGAAGCCCACACCGCCAGCACCGGAATATCTTTTTCGCGGATTTTCCCGATTTTATCCGGAATATTCATCTTTCGGTTCATATTGCGGATCTCCTCGATAAACAGCTTTGCGTTTTCTTCAACGGAATAAGTTTCTTTTGCGATCCCCGCCGCCTCGGCAAGTTCCGAAAGCTGCGGATAAATTTTCGCTCCGTAGCGGTCCAGCACATACGGCAGGATAACCGCGTTCGCCAGCCCGTGCGGAACGCGGTAAGCGCCGCCCAGCGCGTGCGCCATCGCATGGACATTGCCCACATACGCGCGGGTAAAGGCGATCCCTGCAAAATAAGCCGCCCTCTGCATATATTCCCGCGCTTCCATGTCGTGCCCGTCCAGATAGGCGCGGTACAGATAGGAAAACACCAGTTGAACCGCGCTTTTGGCTTTCTCTTTTGTCTGTTTGGTATTGCTGTTTCCGATATAAGCCTCCACGGCATGCGTCAGCGCGTCCATTCCGGTAGTCGCGGTAATCATTTCCGGCAGGTCCATGGTAAGCGTGGGATCCAGCACCGCATAGTCCGGAATCAGCACAAAATCATTAATCGGGTATTTATGCCGCGTTTTCTGATCCGTGATCACCGCCGCAAGCGTCGTTTCACTCCCGGTTCCGGCCGTGGTCGGAATGGCATAAAACGGCGGCGTCTTTTTGTGTATCTTCAAAATTCCTCTCATTTTTTCCACCGGCTGTTTTGGTTTCGCGACGCGCGCGCCCACTGTCTTTGCGCAGTCCATGGCGGAACCTCCGCCGATTGCCACAATCGCCTCGCACTTTGCCTCGCGGTACACCTGCAGCGCGTCCTCGATATTCGCGATCGTCGGGTTGGCAATCGTCCTGTCATACAGGGCGTAGGGAACGCTGTATGCGTCCAGCGCGTCGGTCAGCCTGCGGTGCAGGCCGATCTTCGCAAGTCCCTCGTCCGTCACAACCAGGACGCAGTTGTATTGTTTCGTCTGCAATTGCTGCGCCAGACGCGCCAAAGCATCCTCCCCTTCTATCAGTTCCGGGGTTCTCCACGGCATCACATATACCGCGTATTTCATAACCGTCTGATAGACGCGGCAACCAAATCTGACCAGACTGTTCATTCTAATCACTCCTTTAACACATTAATTCATTAACGTAAAACATTCTAAATATATAGCAATCCCGCCGTATTGTCAATCTGTCATTTTCTCTCTCTTGAAAAATAAAGATAATGATGCTACACTGGTTTCGTTTGCAGCATACGAAAAGAAAGGAACCGCAAAGAACAATGGGGACGCTTATTAACGTCGCCGCCGTAATCCTGGGCGGCGTTTTGGGAAAATGGATAAACGGCAGCGCGCTGAAAAAATATCAGGACACGCTGATGCATGCGCTGGGATTGTGTACGCTGTTTATCGGCGTGGGCGGCGTGCTGTCCAAAATGCTTGTCTATGAAAACGGGTCGTTTACTACCCGCGGCACTATGCTGATGATTTTTTCCATGGTACTGGGCACGCTTGCGGGGGAACTGCTGCGCATCGAATTCCATCTGAATCATCTGGGGGAACGCATAAAAAAAGCCGTCGGCGCGACGCAGGACGCCCGCTTTGTAGAAAGCTTTATGTCCAATATGCTGGTCATCTGCATCGGCGCAATGGCGATCGTAGGCTCTTTGCAGGACGGCCTTACCGGAGATTATTCCATGCTGGCGGCAAAGGCGGCGCTCGACTGCGTAATCACGCTGATCTTTGTTTCCACGTTGGGGATCGGAGCCGCTTTCGCGGCAATTCCGCTTGGCATCTATCAGGGAAGCATTACGCTGCTGGCGCACTTTATCGAACCTTATCTCTCCACGGCGCTGATCAATGACCTGTCGCTGCTGGGATCGGTGCTGATTACCGGCGTTGCCGTCAACCTGATTTTTAACAAGGGCATCTGCCTTGCCAATATGCTTCCGGCAATGCTCGGCCCGGTAATCTGGCACCTCGTAATCCTTCCTCTGCTGTAACAAGGAGAACGCAATGACGACAACCGCACTGATCGCCGAATACAATCCTTTCCACAAGGGCCACGAATATCATATGCAAAAAGCCCGGCGCGCAACAGGCGCAGATTTTCTGATCGTCCTGATGAGCGGAAACTTTGTGCAGCGCGGGGAACCCGCGGTGATGGATAAATTTTCCCGTGCGCAGGCGGCTGTCCTTTGCGGCGCGGATCTTGTGCTGGAACTGCCCGTATGCAGCGCCTGCGGAAGCGCGGAATTTTTTGCGCAGGGCGCCGTATCGATTTTAAACGCGCTCGGCTGCGTGGATTACCTGTGTTTTGGAAGCGAGAGCGCCGATCTTGCTTCTCTTCGCACGATTGCGGATATTCTTTCAGACGAGCCGCCCGCCTACCGGCAGGCGTTAAAAGACGCCCTGAAAACAGGCGTTTCTTTTCCAAAAGCGCGGGAAACGGCTCTGCGCCGGGTGCTTTCCCCGGATCTTTCCTCCCTGCTTGCGCGGCCGAATGATATTCTCGCCGTCGAGTACCTGAAGGCGTTAAAAAAATCGCAGAGCCCCATTGTTCCCATCGCCGTCCCGCGTACGGGAAACCATTACCGCGACACCTCCCTGGAGGGTACGTTTGTATCCGCAAAGGCGCTTCGAGATCTTTTGAAAAAAACGCCAAACGCCGACATCCGCGCTTACGTCCCCGTTCAGACGCATCCCGTTCTGGAACAGGCATTTTCGCGGACGTATCCTGTTTTTGCCGACGACTTTTCCCCGGCGATGCAGTACCGCCTGCTGCTAGCGCAAAGCTTCCGGGAATTTGCCCGCTGCCTGGACGTTTCGGAAGACCTGGCGCGCCGCATATACCGGCTGCGCTATGAATTTACAGACCTTTCTTCTTTTGCCGCCCTGGTATCCGCGCGCAATTATACACAGACGCATGTGATGCGCGCGCTTTTCCATATTCTGCTGAATCTTCCCGCGGATATGACGTATCTTGACGGCTGCGCGCGGATTCTGGGCATGCGAAGCGGCGCGGGAGAACTTCTTCATACCATCAAAAATAACGGACGTCTGCCGCTTATCTCCAAGCTTGCCGACGCCCGTGCCGTCATTTCTTCTTATCCCGCGTTTTCTGAAGCGCAAAAAAGCCATGCGCTTACGCTTCTCGACGCGGAGCAGCGCTCCTCTGACCTGTACCAGACGGCGGCTGCCGCCAGATTCGGCACAGCCGTCAGAAACGAGTGCTCCCGTCCGTTTTTTGTCCTTAATTCTTAAAGCTGTGGATCGGAGCCGGAATCCTTCCTTTGCGTTTTATAAAATCCGCGCAGGAAAACGGATTGACCGGCATAATCGGCGCATGTCCCAAAAGGCCGCCAAATTCCACCGTCTCGCCTACGCTCTTCCCGATTACCGGAATCAGGCGCACCGCCGTTGTTTTCTGATTTACCATCCCGATTGCCATTTCATCCGCGATAATTCCCGATATGGTCGCCGCGGAAGTATCGCCCGGAACGGCGATCATATCCAGTCCCACAGAGCAGACGCATGTCATCGCCTCCAGCTTTTCCAGGCTTAAAGCCCCCGCGGAAACCGCGTCGATCATGCCCTGATCCTCGCTCACCGGAATGAACGCGCCGCTTAAGCCTCCCACATAAGAGGACGCCATCACGCCGCCTTTTTTCACCTGATCGTTCAGCATCGCCAGCGCCGCCGTTGTGCCCGGCGCTCCCGCATACTCCACTCCGATCTCGCAGAGGATATCCGCCACGCTGTCTCCCACCGCCGGGGTCGGCGCAAGGGAAAGATCGATAATGCCAAACGGTATGTTCAGTCTTGCCGCCGCTTCCTGCGCCACAAGCTGTCCCACGCGCGTTACTTTAAACGCCGTCTTTTTGATCGTCTCGCACAGCGTTTCAAAATCGCACCCGCGCACTTTCTCCAGCGCGCGCTTTACCACGCCCGGACCGCTGACTCCCACATTGATAATAGCGTCCGCCTCGGT
>CANQJX010000098.1 GCA_947624335.1 uncultured Marvinbryantia sp. | reverse complement strand
GGATATGCTGGACAGCCTTGGGCTGGAAGAGTCGCGCTATAAGGAATATATTCAGCAGGTGCAGGGAGGCGCACAGAGCGCGCCTGCGGATATGCTGGAAAAATACAGCCGCAACCTCACGCGGCAGGCGTCGGAAGGCAGGCTCGACCCCGTGGTGGGCCGGGAGCATGAAATCCAGCGCATCATCCAGATTCTCGGACGGCGCACCAAAAACAACCCGTGCCTGATCGGAGAACCGGGCGTGGGGAACACCGCAATTGTCGAGGGGCATCGTCGAGGGCAGCGTGCCCGATGTGATCCGGGAAAAACAGATCTATACGTTAGATATGGCGGCGATGGTGGCCGGTTCCAAATACCGCGGAGAATTTGAAGAGCGCATGAAAAAAGTGATCGAGGAAGTGAGCGGGCGCAGCGATGTCCTGCTGTTTATCGACGAACTGCACACGATCATCGGAGCCGGAGGAGCGGAAGGTGCGATGGACGCTTCCAATATCCTTAAACCGGCGCTTTCGCGGGGCGAGATGCAGCTAATCGGCGCTACCACCATCGGAGAATACCGCAAATATATCGAGAAGGATCCGGCGCTGGAGCGCAGATTCCAGTCTGTTTCCGTAGAAGAACCGGACGAGGAAGCGGCAATCGCCATTTTGAAGGGTTTGCGCGCAAATTACGAACGCCATCATGGGGTGACGATCACCGATGAAGCGCTCGAAGCGGCAGTGAAATATTCTGTGCGTTATATCAGCGACCGTTACCTTCCGGATAAAGCAATTGACCTGATCGACGAGGCCGCGTCCGCGAAGCAGATTCAGGACGCCGCCGTGCCGGACGGGCTGGAGTCTTTGCAAAATGCGATTGACGAACTTTCCGAGAAGAAGGAACAGGCAATCATAGAAGGCAGATGGGAAGAAGCGTCCAACCTCAACCATGTGCAGGCAAACATGGTCAAAAAGCTGGCCGGTACGCGCAGGCGGCTGGAAAATAAGCATAAGGCATACAGCCGCGAGGTAAGCGAAGCGGATATCGCCGCGATTGTTTCCATGTGGACCAAAATTCCGGTACAGCGTCTGGAGATCAAAGAGAGCCGGCGCCTGTTAAAGCTGGAACAGACGCTTCACAAGCGCGTGATCGGGCAGGATGAAGCGGTCGAAGCCGTGGCAAGGGCTGTCAAGCGCGGAAGAGTGGGCTTAAAAGATCCCGCGCGTCCGATCGGTTCATTCCTGTTTCTGGGACCGACCGGCGTGGGTAAAACAGAGCTTTCAAAAGTGCTGGCGGAAGTGGTGTTTGGAAGCGAACAGTCGATGATCCGCGTGGATATGTCCGAATATATGGAAAAGCACAGCGTATCCAGGCTGGTCGGATCGCCGCCCGGATATGTGGGATATGAGGAGGGCGGCCAGCTCAGTGAAAAGGTGCGGCGCAATCCTTACTCGGTCATTCTTCTGGACGAGGTGGAAAAGGCCCATCCGGATGTGTTTAATATTTTGCTCCAGGTATTGGACGACGGGCATATTACCGATGCGCAGGGCAGGAAAGTAGATTTTAAAAATACGATTGTCATTATGACGTCCAACGCCGGCGCGCAGGCGATTGTGGAACCGAAGAAGCTGGGCTTTACCGCGGAGGAGAGCGAAAAAGAAAATTATCAGCGCATGAAAGACAGCGTGATGGAAGAAGTAAAGCGGCTGTTTAAACCGGAATTTCTGAACCGCATCGACGAGATTATCGTGTTCCGCTCGCTCAATAAGGACGAAATCGAGCGTATTGTCGCGCTGCTATTGGACGATTTCGCACAGCGCTGCCGCAGGCAGATGAATATTACGTTAAAGGTGCGCCCGTCCGCGCGCAGGCTGATCGCCGAGGAGGGATTTGATCCCAAATTCGGGGCCCGTCCGTTAAAACGCGCTATTCAGACGCAGATAGAGGACGCGCTTGCGCAGGAAATTTTATCCGGGAACATTTCGGAAGGGGATACCGTATCGGTCGGTACAGCCGGCCATAAGATAAAATTTGAACGAAAATAAAGGGAGGATACAGACATGGCAGTAGTAGAGGGCTTAATTTGCAGAGAGGACGACGGGAGCATCAGCTTCGGCAACTACCTTCTTGCACAGAAATCAAAGGTTTCGGATTTTGAAAATGAAGGGGATATTTACAAGGTAAAATCGTATTGCGAAATTACCAAGCTGGAAAAAAACGAAATGTTTGTGTACGAATCGGTTCCGGGAACCGCGGTACATTCTCTGAAGCAGGACGCAAACGGAATGGAATTTGAGGTTGAGGGCGCAAAGGATGCCCAGATTACGGTAGAGATGGAAGCCGACAGCGTGTACATGGTTCGGATCAACGGAGAAAGCATCGGGACGATGAAAACAAATTTAAGCGGCAAGCTCTCCGTGAGCGTGGAACTGGAAGAAGGGAAAGCCGTTCAGGTAAAGATAGAGAAGTAAGCGATGGCAAAAGGGAAAACGACCGCTTTTTTCTGCCAGAACTGCGGGTATGAATCTTCCAAGTGGCAGGGGCAGTGCCCGGCATGCCGCGCATGGAATACATTTGCGGAAGAACCGGTTGCGGCAAAAAAAAACGCGGGAACAGGAAAAAAACAAATGCAGTCGGAACCGCTGCCGTTATCTGAAATCACGGCGGATGAGAGCGCGCGCACTTCGTCCGGGATCGGCGAGCTGGACCGCGTGCTTGGCGGAGGGATTGTGCCCGGCTCTCTGGTGCTGGTGGGCGGGGATCCGGGAATCGGAAAATCGACGCTGCTTTTGCAGGTATGCCATAACCTAATCCGTCAGAATCGCAGCGTGCTTTATATTTCCGGCGAGGAGTCCGCGCGCCAGATTAAGCTGCGGGCGCAGCGCGTGGGAAATTTTGACCGGGATCTGCTGGTTCTGTGCGAGACAAATCTGGAATGGATCCGGGAAGTGCTGGAAAAGAAAAAGCCGGAGTTTGTGGTTGTCGATTCGATCCAGACGATGTACAGCGACGCGGTCAGTTCCGCGCCCGGAAGCGTCTCGCAGGTGCGCGAGGCAACCGGGACGTTTTTACAGATTGCAAAAGGCATGGGTATCTGCGTGTTTCTGGTAGGGCATGTAACCAAGGAAGGCGTTGTCGCCGGCCCGCGGGTTCTGGAACATATGGTAGATACGGTGCTTTATTTTGAAGGAGATCGCCATGCGGCGTACCGTATTTTGCGCGGGGTAAAAAACCGGTTTGGTTCTACCAACGAGATCGGCGTGTTTGAAATGCGCGACAGCGGGCTTGCGGAGGTAAAAAACCCGTCCGAGTATATGCTGAACGGACGGCTGGAAAATGCGTCCGGCTCCGTGGTTGCCTGTTCTATGGAAGGAACCCGGCCGGTACTGGTGGAAATCCAGGCGCTGGTCTGCCAGAGCAACCTTCCGATGCCGCGGCGCACAACGGCGGGAACAGACTTTAACCGGGTCAATTTATTGCTGGCGGTACTGGAGAAACGGGCGGGACTGCGTCTGTCTGCCTGCGACGTTTATGTTAATATCGCGGGCGGAATCAAAATGACAGAACCGGCGATTGATCTGGGGCTTGCTCTTGCCGTCGCTTCCAGCTGCAAAGATATTGCGGTGAGTGAAAAATGCCTTGCCTTTGGCGAAATTGGATTAAGCGGCGAGATCCGCGCGGTCAGTATGCCGAAACAGCGCGTGGAGGAAGCAAAAAAACTGGGTTTTACCACGGTGCTGATGCCGGAAGTTTCGGTTGCGTCCGTAGGCCGCGTATCCGGCGTAAAAATTGTAGGGTTCAAAACGGTGCGCGACGCGGTCCGGTATGTTTTAAGCGAAGAAGTTTAGAGGATGGAAGAAATGATAAAAAATATTGTATTTGATATTGGAAACGTACTGGTTGATTTCCGGCTGAAGGAATTTCTGGCGGAAAAGGGATTTGACGCCCCGATGATCAAACGGCTTTTGAAAGCGTCGGTGCTCAGCCCGTATTGGGAGCAGTTTGAGCGAGCGGATATTACGGAGAAGGAGGCGATGGAAGCTTTTGTGCATATGGATCCGCAGATCGAAGCGGAATTGAACAAGGCGTTTTGCAACATTCGCGGGATGCTGACAATCCGCAGTTACGCTGTCGATTGGGTAAAGAACCTGAAAAAAGCCGGATACCGGGTATACTATTTTTCCAATTATTCCAAAAAAGCGTACGACGAGTGCCGGGATTCGCTTGCCTTTATGGAATATACGGACGGCGGTTTTCTTTCCTTTCAGGAACGGATGACCAAACCGGATCCGCAGATGTACACAGATTTTCTGGAACGTTTTCATCTGCTGGCGCAGGAGAGCGTTTTTATTGACGATACCGCGCAGAATGTCGCCGTGGCGGAGAAATTCGGATTTCACGGCATTGTATTTCAATCCTATGAGGATGCGTCGCGCCGGCTGGAGGCGCTGGGCGTAAAATATCCGCCTGCCGGGCGTTCCTTTTAACCGGCATATTTTTTAAATATAAGAAAAGAGGTAAGAATTATGAGAACAAAACTTGACGTAACGGAAGGCATTTTCCCGATGCCTGTCCTGATGATTGCAACGTACAACGAAGACGGCAGCGTGAATGTTATGAACGACGCGTGGGGAACCATGCAGGAAAGAGGAGTCGTGGCGCTTAATCTTACAGAAAGCCATAAGACCGTAAAAAATATTAAGGCAAGAGGCGCTTTTACGGTAAGCATTGCCGATGCCGCGCATATAACGGAGGCGGATTATTTTGGCATAGAATCCGGCAACAGGACTGCCGGAAAGTTTGCGCGCAGCGGGCTTACCGCCAGTAAGGCTGAGACTGTGGACGCGCCCGTTATCAACGAGTTCCCGCTTTGTCTCGAATGCGAATTTATTGAATATCAGAACAATCCATATGGCTGCGGCGTAATCGGGAAAGTTATGAACGTTACGGCCGACGAAAGCGTTATGGTAAACGGCAGGCTTGATATGTCGCTGGTCAATGCGATTGCCTTTGACCCGTATACCCACGGATATTATAAAGTAACCGAGCGCGTGGGCGAAGCCTTTCAGGACGGGAAAAAGCTGAAGGAGCAGCGCTGACCGCAATTCCAATTTCATTTATGCCCGGCTTGTTTTTGGCGAAAACATAAAAATGCCCGAAAGCCTTTATGATATGGCTTTCGGGCATTTTTACAACAGGGGATGAGAGAATGGACATCCCGCGTGCAGGCAACGAAAATATGTTACTTAGCTTTAAAAAATTTTAGATTTCTATTTTCATATGCGTATGTCCTTATTTTGCGGTGGAGAAGATCAAGGCGGACGGGCGCGGGGCAGGGCCGTACCTCTGCGAGGCACGGCAATATCTGCTGTATTTGCCGGATAAATGGAAAGGATAGCATCGGTGGGGATTGCATTTGTGCGGTTGAAGGCCGGGGATATTTTTGATATACTCAAAGACAAATCGGGACTTGCCAATTAAATTTCGGCAGACATGATATGTTTACCTTTAAATTGCGGCAACTCTCACTTTGCGTCGTGGTATTTATTGTGAAGTTCTGTTATGATTATTGCGAAAGGAGGATTCATCGGCACTGTCTTTTTCATGGTCTTTTGCTGTACTTTCTTCTCAGTCTGCGCAGCCTTAATCCGCAATGAAGGAAAAGATAAAGGTACAGGAGAAACAATAGTGCAAATAGGATCGTAAAAAGATCCGCAAAAGATGTGCTTTCGTTTAGGCTCCGGATAAAATTCGGCATCACACAGCAAAAAAAGATGATCAAGAGTGGCAGCATCCTTGTTCTGACAATATGGTCGACCATATCAATGCGGGAAACATCATCGGAGAAAATCTCGGCATCCTGTTCTGTATCCGTCTCCGAAACAGGCTTGCGGAAGAACAGCCAACCCATACAACGGTTGAAATACTCCCAGCCGTAGTCCTGAAACAACTGAAAATAATCGCTGTTTTCCGTATTGTTCTTATAATCCAGCCGATAAACAACATCTTCCGGCGCGCAGCTTTCAAAGACATAAAAACAAGGCGGAACCGTTTTTACCAATTTCCAGCCGTTCTTATGATTTTGACGCAGCCAAATTTCCTCTTCCTCATAATCTGCTACAGTAAAAAAACGGATCATCAACTTTGTGTCACTCATTTACATTCTCTCCTCTGCTGTTTTTGTAGAGACGTTCAATACGATGAATTTCAAGTTCCAAAATTTTTGCTCCAAGTGATGTGATCTGATACAATTTTCGCTTTTCTTCCTCTCGCACAAAGGCGATTAATCCATCTTTCTCCATTTTGGAAAGGGTGCCATACATAGTGCCTGCACTGATGACCAACTCTCCGCCTGTCATCTGTTTGACCCGCTGACCGATCCCATAGCCGTGTTGCGGCTGCTGCAGGCAATACAGAATATAGAAGCCGCTTTCCGTCATGGGAACGTAGATTCGTCTGATTTTATTATCCATAAATCCTCCCGACTGTATCAGCTCAATATATCGAATCTCGATATATATTATATCGAGTCTCGATATAAATGTCAATGATTTTCTGAAAGAATAAAAGCGGGATTTTCGATTCCCATATACCGAAAAGCCATTCCATGGGAGACAGGAAACAATTTTTGAGTGGCCGGCGGTGGGGATTTGCTGTATTTGCCGGATGATTGGGAAGGATAGCGTTGTTGGGGATTGCATTTGTGCGGTTGAAAGTGTAACCGGATTTTGCTATGATAAAACAAAACGAAAAAGAAGAAGTAATATTTTATACAGGAGGTCTAAATGGCTGTCTTAAAAATAAAAGTTTCTTTTGAAAGCAATGTGCAGAATGTATGGGAGATTGTCACTTCTCTTAAAAATTATGGATGGCGCAGCGATCTGAGCAGAATTGAGATTCTGAATGAAAA
>CANQJX010000097.1 GCA_947624335.1 uncultured Marvinbryantia sp. | reverse complement strand
AACAGATCCTCGTCGAGAAAATCCTGCCATCCGTCCTGCAGAATCTCTTCCATTTCCACCGCCAGAATACGCTCCAGATTCCCGTGCCTGCGTTCAAACGACGCGTCGATATAAGTATTGTACAGGCAGTCGATCGCGCGGATCACCGCCATGGTGTCCGCACAGTCCTTTAGCCCGTACAGTATATCCTTCGCGCTCTGGATGCGCTGCTCATCCCGCCGCTCCCCGTCCAGAAAATCTCTCATAAAAGAAATCTTTACCCTGCCGGCAAACGACTGGCTGAGCCGGTAAAAATCGTGTTCCAGAAGCGCCTCAAACGCTTTTTTGCGCACTCCCTGCACGCCGGGACGTTCCCGGATGATCGCCGGATAAGCCGCCGCGTCCGTACACAACTGGGCAAGCGCAGTCAGCGGCGCTTCCTTCGCACCGTAAAAACGCTTTTTCAGCAGATACAGACCCAGTTCGTCCACACTGTAATAGCGTGCGAAAGCGCCCTGCTTGACAGCGTCGTAAAGCGCAATATATTTATTTTTTGCAAAGGCGTCCACATCGATCTTTACATCCAGAGCGTAGTCCCCGCTGACGGTCCACATCAGATTACGCACACGGTTTTCGATCTCCGCCCGATATGTCTCTATCGAATTGTCCATAGACTCAGAAAACATTGCCGGCATCCCAGCCCTCCGGTATACGGGTCTCTACAATATCCTCAATGATCTCCCGTTCAAATATGTCAAAGCTTTTATTAACGATCCCCATGCGCAGCGCCTGTACGGGATCCAGCCCCGCGCGGATCGCGCGCAAAGCCCCGATCAGGCCGCGCAGATCCAGCGCTTTTGTGGAAATTTCGTTGTGCGCCGCTTTCGTCTGCAGATCCAGAAAGAATCCGCACAGCTGCGAAAGCCCTTCTTTTTTCGCTTCCGGAAACAGGTCCTGTAAAATCTGGAACAGCGTTTCTTCCCCGACCGGAGGCATATCGATCACCATAAAGCGCGAAACCAGCGCTTCGTTTAATTCTTTTGTGCCCGCATAGCCATAATTCATTGTCCCGATAAAGCGCGCCGCCTCATGCAGTTCGATTTTTTCGTAACCGGGCACGTCGATCATGCGGCGGTAATCCAGCGCGGCGTGCAGCACGGCTACCGCGTCGTTTTTCGCCATATTGATTTCATCAAAAATTCCGAAGCCGCCGTATACCGCGCAGTCGTATACCGGCCCGCGGCGCAGAGTCACTTCGTTGTTCCGAAAGGTATCGGTTCCTATTAAAGAAGCGCTGTCGGTATTTACATGGAAAGAAACATTATAGACAGGACGGCCGAACACCCAGGCGAGATTCTCCGCCAGTACATTTTTCCCCGTGGCTTTTGTCCCGGACAGCAGGACATGTTCTCCCTGCAGAAGCGCCGTAGCCGCCATTTCAAAAATTTCTTTCCCGTAAAAGCGGATCTGGGGACGCAGGACGCGGTTCTGTACCTGCGGCTCCACTTCGTATTTTTTACGGAAACGTTCTATTTCACGCAAAAGCCCCCCGCTGACGCCCTGTTCGCGGTATAGCTCAAAAATATCGCTCATCGCCGTTCTCCCTCGTTTTATATTTCGGTAAAGGACATCCTCTGTCTGATATCGGACGTCAGAATGTCAAACACGACCGTGCCGTTCTCCAGCACGCTCTTCTCAAAAGACACCTCTTTGCCGGCAAACTTCTTCTGCACATAAGCCTGCGGATCCTCGATCTGTACTTCCTCAATGAAAACATCCCGCATCTGATTGTTGGAACACAGATTAAAGATTTCCCAGACCACTTCATACTCTTTCATGTCTTTCCCTCCCCGTATTCACACGCTTGGCTACTTTCGGTTTCTCTGTGATCTCTCCCGCTTTGGTCAGCGCGATCTTGGTAAACATCGGGCCGGTCAGTTCATAAATCAGTACCGCAAACAGCGTAATGTTTCGTATCAAAAGACCCTGTTCGCCCATGGTCTCGGTTGCTTCCAGAGACATGCCGAGGGCGACGCCCGCCTGCGGCAATAACGTAATGCCCAGATATTTGATTACCTTAGGATCGCATTTCATTACGCGCGATCCCACCGCCGCGCCGAGGTATTTCCCCAGCGAACGTACCAGAATATAGATAACGCCCACGCCTACAATCGCGGCGTCCGCAAATACGCTGAACTGCAGTTCCGCTCCGCTTAACACAAAAAACAGGATAAAGACCGGCGCGGTCCACTGATCCGTTTTATCCATCATTTCTTCCGAAAAATTGCACAGGTTGCAAAAAACCGTGCCAAGCATCATACATACCAGCAGACTGGAAAAGCTGATCCGCACCCCGTATAGGGTAAACTGATTCATAGACATTGCCGTTGCCAGAAAAACAAAGGTAAGGCACAGAGACAGGCGTTTGCTGTTTGAGTAAAAGAAGCGCTCGCAAAAGGTAAGGAGCGCGCCCAAAACCGCGCCGAGCGCCAAAGACACCACGATCTCCAAAAACGGCGCCCATAAAATAGAAGCAAGATCCAGCGTTCCTACGTTAATTGCGTTTGCGATGCCGCTAAAAACGGCAAACACCGCCAGTGCAATCGCGTCGTCCAGCGCAACGATCGGAAGCAAAATATCCGTCAGTTTTCCCTTTGCTTTGTACTGGCGCACTACCATCAGCGTCGCCGCCGGCGCGGTTGCCGTCGCAATCGCGCCCAGAAGAATCGCCACCGGAAGCGGGAATTTTTCTCCCAGCACAAAATGCAGGCCGACCATGACTGCGGTTACAAGAAACGACGCGCACAGCGCTTCCGCAAACGCCACCGCCACCGCCTGTTTCCCGGTCTTTTTTAACTGCGAGAGGCGGAATTCGTTTCCGATGGAAAACGCGATAAAACCAAGCGCCGCATCCGATACGAGCTTATAATCCACCACATTTTTATGCGACAGAAAGCCAAATCCCGGAATACCGAGCCTGCCCAGGCAGTAAGGCCCGATCAGGATTCCGCCGATCAGATAAGCCGTTACCGCAGGCAGTTTTAATTTTTTAATGATACGCGACATAAATAGCCCTGCAAGCAGGGCTATTGACAATGTAAATAGCTGTTCCATTTAACTCTCTCCCTCTGTCACAGGCGGTTCCGCCGCTTCTTCGGAAGCGTCGGATGTTTCCTTTGCTTCCACGCGGTGGAAAATTTCCATAAACTCCTTGCCTGTAATCGTCTCTTTTTCGATGAGGAAATCGGCAATCCGGTCGAGGGCTTCTCTGTGGGCCATCAAAAGGCTCACTGCCTTGTCGTAGGATTCCTTGATTACCCGCATCACTTCTTTATCTACCTCCGCGGCGGTTTCGTCGCTGCAGTTTAAAATCGTTCTGCCTTCCAGATATTGATTGGCCGGCGATTCCAGCCCTACCATACCGAACTTCTCCGACATACCGTACTGGGTGATCATCGCGCGCGCGATCTTCGTCGCCTGCTCGATGTCGTTTGCCGCCCCGGTGGTGATACTGTGAAAGACAATCTGCTCGGCCGCCCGGCCGGCAACACATTCCACAAGCCGCGCGCGGATCTCGCTCTCCGTATTGAGGAATTTTTCTTCCTCAGGCACGTTCATAACATAGCCAAGCGCGCCCATCGTACGCGGGACAATCGTAATCTTCTGTACCGGCTCGGAATCTTTTTGCAGTGCGCTGACAAGCGCGTGCCCCACTTCGTGGTAAGAAACGATGCGCCGTTCCTCTTTGCTGAGAATCTTGTTTTTCTTTTCCTTGCCGACCAGCACAACTTCCACAGACTCGAACAAATCCGCCTGGCTGACCGCTTTCCTGCCGTTCTTGATCGCCAGGATCGCGGCCTCGTTGATCATGTTCGCCAGATCCGATCCAACCGCGCCGGAAGTTGCAAGCGCGATCGCTTCCAGATCTACGGTATCGTCCATATGCACATTTTTCGAATGTACTTTGAGGACGTCGATTCTTCCCTTCAAATCCGGTTTGTCCACAATCACGCGGCGGTCGAAGCGTCCCGGACGCAGCAGCGCCTGATCCAGTACTTCCGGACGGTTTGTCGCCGCCAGAATCAAAAGCCCGGAGGCCGTGTCAAAGCCGTCCATCTCCGCCAGAAGCTGGTTTAACGTCTGCTCGCGCTCATCGTTGCCGCCGCCGTAGCGGCTGTCGCGGCTTTTTCCGATAGCGTCGATCTCATCGATAAAAATAATACAGGGCGCGTTCTTTTTCGCTTCCTCAAACAATTCGCGCACACGCGACGCGCCTACGCCCACAAACATTTCCACAAAGTCGGAACCGGACAGCGAGAAAAACGGCGCGTGCGCCTCTCCGGCAACCGCCTTTGCCAGCAGCGTTTTTCCGGTGCCCGGCGGTCCTACCAGCAAAGCGCCTTTCGGCAGTTTTGCACCGATTTCCGAATACTTGCCCGGATTTTCCAGGAAATCCACCACTTCCTGTAAGGATTCTTTCGCCTCGTCCTGTCCGGCCACATCCTTAAAGGTAACGCCGGTCTCTTTTTGCGCATAGACCCGCGCTTTGTTTTTGCCGATTCCCATAACACCGCCGCCGCCCATTTTGCGCAGGGCGAAGCCCATGATCACCCAGATAAAAATAAGCGGGATCAGGAACATCAGCAGGCTATATATAAATTCCGAAGTCATATCCGGTATTTCCTGTTTAAAGTCCACACCGGCGTCCAGTAATTTCTGCGCAAGATTGGGATCGTCTACGATTCCGGTATAAAACGTAACTCCGTGACGGCCGTTTCCGGTCAGAAACTGCGTCTCGATAGACGGCGTAATCACATACTGGCCGGACTGAATCTCGACGCTCTCTACCTGTCCGGCGTCAAGCAGCTCCATAAAACGATTATAGGTAATCTCCTGATTCGTAATACCGCGGCGGAAGCTGTTAAAAGCGCCCATCACAATCAGCGTAATCACCGTTACGATCAAAAAGACCATAACCGTCTGGCCGTTTTTTTGCGGCCGGTTATTATTGTTGGAACCATTTCCCGGACCTTGCCCATGGTTCTGATTGTTGTCCATTCTTCTCCTCCTTCGATTGCTCTATCCATAAGTATAAGGATTCTCCGCCGAGAAATCAATATTCACTTTCAAAAAAGATTGTACTTTTTCTTAAATATTTCTAAAAATACGACAAAAAAATTACCGGAACCGCGCGGAAATATGATATGATAAAAAATATACAAATGGGAAAGGACAGACGCCATGAAAAGCGGATTTGACAACAACAAATATTTAAAGATGCAGTCGGAACATATTAAGCAGCGCATCAGCCAGTTTGGCAACAAGCTGTACCTGGAATTTGGGGGAAAGCTGTATGACGATTACCATGCGTCCCGTGTGCTTCCCGGCTTTGAGCCGGACAGCAAACTGCGGATGCTGATGCAGCTTTCGGATCAGGCGGAAATTGTCATCGTCATCAGCGCAAAAGACATTGAAAAAAATAAGATACGGGGCGATCTCGGCATTACCTATAACACGGACGTCCTGCGCCTGATCGACGTTTTCCGGGAACGCAGCCTTTATGTGGGCAGCGTCGTCATTACGCAATATACCGGTCAGGGCAGCGCCGATCTGTTCCGCGCGCGTTTGCAGAAAATCGGCATCCGGGTATACACGCATTATGTGATTCCCGGCTATCCGGCGAATCTGCCGCTCATTGTCAGCGACGAAGGCTACGGCAAAAACGACTACATTGAAACGACAAGACCCCTTGTCGTTATCACCGCCCCCGGTCCGGGAAGCGGCAAAATGGCTACCTGTCTTTCTCAGCTTTACCATGAACATAAGCGCGGCATTCCGGCAGGATACGCTAAATTTGAGACGTTTCCGATCTGGAACCTGCCCCTGCGCCATCCGGTCAATCTCGCATATGAGGCGGCGACCGCGGATCTGAACGACGTTAATATGATCGATCCTTTCCATTTGGAAGCGTATGGAGAAACGGCCGTAAATTATAACCGCGACGTGGAAATTTTTCCGGTTCTAAACGCTATCTTTGAAAAAATCGCCGGAAAAAGCCCTTATAAATCTCCCACCGATATGGGAG
Organism: uncultured Marvinbryantia sp.; assembly: GCA_947624335.1. Taxonomy (GTDB): domain Bacteria; phylum Bacillota; class Clostridia; order Lachnospirales; family Lachnospiraceae; genus Marvinbryantia. The sequence continues at coordinate 937 of CANQJX010000097.1, read as the reverse complement.
TCAATATGGCGGGAAACTGTATCTGCGACGACGAGGTCTGCAGGGAGGCTTCCCTGCAGGAGATCATCCGCCGCTATTACCATGCTTTAAACGCGCTGGCAAACGGCAGCAAAACGGAAGACGAAGCGATTAAGATCGAACTGATTATGAAGCAGGCGGGCATCGTCAAAGAGGACCGCCGCGTTACCGTAGCCGCGCTGCAGCGCAGCCGGGAGACGCATTTGCCCGCGGCGGCCATGGAATTGCCGGACGGCAGCATCGTTACCGGCAAGACCTCGGAGCTGCTGGGCGCGTCCGCCGCCCTGCTCTTAAACGCTTTAAAAAAGCTGGCCGGTATCGGACATGACGTCCATGTGATCTCCCCCGCGGCAATAGAACCGATCCAGCGCTTAAAGACATCCTATCTTGGCAGTAGGAACCCGCGCCTTCACACAGACGAGGTGCTGATCGCGCTCTCTATCAGCGCGGCGAACAGCAAAACGGCGCAGCTTGCGCTGGAGCAGATCCCCCGGTTGGCGGGATGCCAGGTACATACTACCGTAATGCTCTCCTCTGTGGACATTAAAACCTTCCAGCGCCTTTCTGTGCAGCTGACCTCGGAGCCGGTATACGAAAACAACCGTACGCATTAAAAAAACTGATTATTCTAATCGGAAAAAATCAGTTTTCAAATAAGAACGGATGAGGTATAATCCAGACATATGGAGGAACTGAGTATGTCAGTAAAATATGTATTTGTTACCGGCGGCGTTGTCTCCGGTCTTGGAAAAGGCATTACCGCCGCCTCATTGGGAAGGCTTTTAAAAGCGCGCGGCTATAAGGTCACCATGCAGAAATTTGATCCCTATATCAATATTGATCCGGGAACCATGAACCCGATCCAGCACGGCGAAGTATTCGTCACCGACGACGGCGCGGAAACGGACCTGGATCTTGG
>CANQJX010000096.1 GCA_947624335.1 uncultured Marvinbryantia sp. | reverse complement strand
CGTTCACATCGGAGGCCCCGCCGCCGGAGAGCATATCGATCTCCGTCGCGGTTAAAGTGCCGTCGCGGTCCGTATAATAAACGGCAATGTTATCTCCGTCGCTCACGCCGCCGGCCGCTCTCTTTACCGCATCCGAAGCGCTGAACGTATACACGTTTCCGTCGCTTCCCATCAGCGTTACCGTGTTTCTGGAAGTTTCGCTTACATAGCCTTCCGCATAGCCGTAGGAAAACTTCTGGGGCCGGTTCCACGAAAGAAGGTCTCCATAAATATAGCCGGTATTCCCCTGGTATTTTATGCGGATCCAGTTGTTCGGCGTGTATCCGGTCACTTCCACAGCGTCGCCCCTGCTGATCGTAGCGAGTACAGCGCTGTCCGTAGAATAATAGGCGCGGACATTCGCCAGATCGTTTACCACATACATCGTGCCGCCCATTGCCGTAACCGGCTGATCCCAGGTAAGATAACTGCTGCTGACATATCCCGTCTGATTATTATAATTCACACGAATCCAGTTATTATTCGTATATCCGGTTACCTTTACCGAATCACCGCCCTCAAGCATGCCCAAAATAGCGCCGGACGTACTGGAATCGCTGCGCACATTTACATCCACCGTCGCATACATGGTGCCGCTCATATCCTTGGTAACCACCGGGCGTTTGGTGCTGACATAATCGGAAGATACAAACGCAACCGCGCCGTTGTAGCTGATCTGCGTCCAGCCGTCGCTGGTATAGCCTGTTTCCTGCAGCGGATCGCCCATTGACGCACCGCCTAAAATCGCGGAAGAAACGTTGTTCTGCGCGCGCACATTGATGTCGTCCGTCGCATATACCGTCTGGGAAAGTTCCGTTACCGTTACCACGGTTTCCTCCGCCTTCTCGCTGTAACCGGAAAGATCCGGTATCTCAACCGTTACCGCCTGTCCGGGATTGCGGAACGTCTCGCGTGTATTCACCGTACAGGTCTGCGGCTCGTCGCCGGATTTCATCGTATAGACCGTCTGAATACTGCGCCGGATAATGTTCCCGCCGTCCGTATCAACCGTACCCTGAAGCGCCACAATCTGGATATGATGTTCTTCCTGCGCGCCCTCCAGAATCTTGTCCGTATAGTTGCCCAGGCTCTCCTGCGTGGCGTTAAACAGGTAGCTGTCGCCGTCCTGCTCCAGCAGTACCAGTCTGGTGGAATCCAGATCCAGATATACATAGTAATTCATAATTTCCAGCATATCTTCCGGCTTCATGGCGTACTTTATATTCTTGCCGGACTGTTCCTCATAAAAATAGCCGCCCGTATAATACTGATCTTTTTCGCCCTCGTCCGTTTTGATCGTAACGGCCGCTTTGAGGTTGTCCAAATGCTGCAGGCCGCTCGCCTGAATGGTAATCGTCTTGCGCGTATTGTCTTTGACGCCGGGAACCGCCGTCGTCTCGGTAACGCTTACGTCCAGGCTGTCCATCTCATCCTGGATTTTTACCGCCTGATCATACGCCTGCGTCACATCCGATACGGGTACTGCGGCTTGCGCGGAAAAACCGGCTGCACAGACGATCGCCGCGCACGAGAAAATTGCAGCTATGTTCTTCATCGTATCTTCCTCCATCAAAAATTAGTAGTAACACAAAACCGGAAACCCTTTTTTTACAATCGCATACAATTCTTCCGCCGCGTCATAGGGAAGATTGATACAGCCGTGCGAACCGTTATAATAACAGGCGTCCCCGCCAAACACCGGCTGCCAGGTCGCGTCGTGCAGCCCGATCCCGCCGTTAAACGGCATCCAGTAGGTGACCGGGGTTTCGTAGTCCTCTCCTTTCAGGACGGCCGGCGACTGCTTATAGTAAACCGCGTAAGCGCCTCCCGGCGTTTGGCGGTCCGTGTTCATCAGACCGGAAACAATATCCGAACGCAGTTTAACCTCCCCGTCCAGATACAGCCACAGTTTCTGGCGCGTCAGATCAATCTCGATATAATCGTCCCCGTAATCTTTATAAGGGTTATTGCGTTCCTGCGCTTTTGCCGCAAAATGTACAAAATGCAGCGTCAGATGATTCCTGCGCAGCATTTGGGACAACTCTTCCGTCTCTTTCTCCCGGTCAATCCTCCATCCATAGTTTCCCTCTTTGATAATCACGGTGCGCGGCTTATAGCCTATGCTGCGCGTGGTATGCAAAATCTTTGGATATTGGTCGGTATTAAAGGTTTCTTCCAGCTCGTCCGCAAACTCTGCTATCTTTTGATCGCTGATGTCCCAATGTCCGTCCGGCCAGTAGCGTACCCAGTCCACAACGTCCCCGGCTTCCAGATTGACAACTTTGTCGCCCCATACATACCGGATCCGCATGTCTTCATAGATGCCGTTTTTCTCATACGGGTTATATGCCACCGCCCGAAAGGGGTATTTTATATTTTCCCTGGTTTCCTGCGTGATGCTGCCTGGCAGGGCTGCAATTATGCACGCCGCTGCCAGGCCGCTGAAAATACTGCTAATCATTTGTAATTCTTAGTCCTCTGCGTCGCGGTTTGCTCTGGCTTCCACTTCTTTTTGCTGAATCTCTGAAGGCGCCTGCTCGTATCTGGCAAACTCGTACGCAAACGTCCCGCTGCCGCCCGTCATGGAACGAAGCTGGGTAGAATATCCGTAAAGTTCCATCATCGGGATATCCGCCTCGATGATCTGACCCCCCTTATGATCGGGGTTCATTCCAAGCACCCGGCCGCGCCGTTTATTCAAATCTCCCATAACGTCGCCGGTATATTTATCCGGCACCGTTACTTTCAGGGAAGCAATCGGTTCAAGCAATACCGGGGAGGCGTCCATAAAGCCCTTCTTAAACGCCTGGCTTGCCGCCGTCTTAAACGCCATTTCGGAAGAATCTACCGGGTGATAAGAACCGTCGTACAACGTCGCTTTTACGCCTACCACCGGATAGCCGGCAAGCGGACCGCGCTGTACGGATTCCTGAATTCCCTTTTCCACTGCCGGGAAATAGTTCTTCGGAACCGCGCCGCCCACAACTACCTGTTCAAATACATACGGCGTCTCCATATCACCGGAATTTTCAAACCGCATCTTTACATGTCCGTACTGTCCGTGTCCGCCGGACTGCTTTTTATACTTGGAATCCACGTCGGAATTTTTGCGGATCGCCTCGCGGAACGCTACCTTCGGACGGTCGAGTTCCACATCGATCTTATATTTGCCCAGCAGCTTGCTGACAATAATATCCAGATGCTGGTCGCCCATGCCATAAAGCAGCGTCTGACGGTTTTCCGCGTCGTTTACCACCTTCATGGTCAGATCTTCCTGCATCATCTTTGCAAGCGCCTGGGAGATCTTATCCTCGTCGCCTTTGTTCTTTGCCAGATACCTCTTATAGGTATACGGAGTGGAGACGTCAATCCCCGCGTACTGGATCGGAAATGCCTTGGTAGAAAGCGTCTCGCCGGTCTTTGTCACATTCAGTTTTCCGATCGCGCCGATATCTCCGGCATGCAGTTCGGGTACTTCCGACGTCTTGCTCCCTTCCATAACATACAGTTTGCTCAGCTTGACTTCCGCATCCTGTTTGGAATTGTAAAGCGTATCGTCATTTTTAATTACGCCCGACGCCACCTTGATCAGAGAATATTTCCCGATAAAGGGATCTACGATCGTCTTAAATACAAAAGCGGATTTTGCTTTTGAAAAGTCATAGTTTGCCTCGTAGATCTCGTTTGTCTTTACGTTGATGCCCGCGATCTTGCGTTTATCCGGGCTTGGGAAATACTGCACCATATCGTCCAGAAGATTGGCCACTCCCTGAAGGTTAATGGGCGAACCCATCGCAACCGGGACGATCGAGCCGTCGGATACGTTTACTGTCAGGGCCGCCATGATTTCCTCGGTGGAAAACTCGTCCCCCTCAAAATAACGCTCCATAAATTCCTCGGAGGTTTCCGCAACCGCTTCCAGTAAGTTCTCGCGGTATTTTTCCAGATATTCCATAGAATAATCCGGAATCTCGCACTCTACCTTCTCGCCTTTTCCGGTCCAGCGTCTGCCCGCTTTTTTCACTACGTTTACATAACCCACAAACTTCTCGTTCTCGCGGATGGGCAGATGGATGGGCGCAATCTTTTTGCCGTACAGTTCGGTAAGATCCTCCACGATCTGACGGAAACTTGCGTTGTCCACATCCATATTGCTGACAAAGAACATGCGCGGCAGTTTATACTTTTCGCAAAGCTCCCATGCTTTCTGGGTTCCTACTTCCACGCCGCTTTTCCCGGAAACCACGATGATCGCGGCGTCCGCCGCCGCCGCGGCTTCCTCCGCCTCGCCGACGAAATCAAAATAACCGGGCGTATCCAGCACGTTTACCTTAATGTCGCCCCAGATCACGGGAACCACCGTCGTGCTGATGGAAAATTTCCTTTTAATTTCCTCTTTATCAAAATCACTTACCGTATTTCCGTCTGTGATATTCCCCATACGGCTGGTGAGTCCGGACAAATAAGCCATCGCCTCTGTCAGACTGGTCTTTCCCGCGCCGCCGTGGCCCAAAATGACCACATTGCGGATTCTGTCTGTTGTATAAACCTTCATACATTTCCCTCCAATTCTCGTTATTTGAGGCAGACATCCCGCCCCTGCACGAAGCCTATGGGTATATTTTACTAAAATTGTACATAAATAGCAAGCAGTTTATTCAAAACCACCAAACTTTTCATTTTTTCTGATTACGGCGTCTTTTTCCCGCGCAATTTTGCCGTCAGCACGGCCGCCGCAAGCGCGGCGCACATCAGCGTAAGATAGAACTGAACCAGGGGCGCGGCGGAATCGCCCGTCTTTACCGCTTCCGCCGCTGTCTCTGTCTCGGTTTCGGATTCTTCGGAAGCCGTTTCGGTCTCTGTCTCACTCTCTGTTTCAGTCTCCTCCTGCTCAGGCTCTTCCTCTTTATTGGAGTTGGTCGGGTCGGGCGCAGCAGGTTCGTCTTTCTTCGTAAGCGTATTCGTCACCGTAAATCCTGCCATCCCGCTCTCGCTCACCTCTACGGTATACCCTTCGGGAAGATTCGGTTCGGTCACACGGTAATGGATCAACTGCCCGTCTTCCAGAGAATCAAACTCGCCCGCAAAGGTTCCGCTCCAGTGGTTGCTTTCATTAAGCGTCAGCGGACTGCCGACCGTTTCCCAGGTCCTGCTTTCGCTGTTCTGTTTTTCCAGCGTAAGCGTGACTTCTTCCGGTCTGATCCTCTGCGCATCCTCATTATCATTCCAGACTTTCTGCGCGCTGATCGTAAGCTTCTCGCTGACATAATATACGCGGATCACGTTATCGGAATCCTTGTTTCCTAACGTCAGTTCCTGATTCTGGAGTTTATAGCGCGTGTATGTTTTCCCGTCTTTCACTTTTTGCGCAGGCGCCTGTTCATTCGGCAGCGTTACCGTTTCCCCCACATTATAATAGCCGCCGCTGCCGTCTTTCGTTTTATGTTCCTGTGATTCCGACGTATCCATCTTGCCATCGTAGTAATATTCCACCCGATAGCGCGGTTTTACTTCCAGCGTACCGTAAGTGGGAGTAATGGTATAATTACCTGCCTTTGTAGTGGGGTGAAGCTGATAGGTAAATGTATTATCTGATTTTCCAATCTCCGTCTGGCTGCCGGTAAAAGTAATATTTGCTCCCTCGCCGTCTGCCCATTTCTTTTTCTCTTCTTCACCTTTTGTCCCATCTTCGACCAACGCTGCCGATCCATTCGTCAGCGCGGTTCCGTCGTATACTTTGGTAAAGCTGTCTGATTGCAGATCAATCGTACGCGGATAGATTTGCGCCGTCGTTTTCGTGGAAATCGTCTTTTCTATAAGCGGGCAACCATTCCCACCCGCTTGTACTTCCACAGAAAACGTTACATCATACTCCCCAACATCTGTAGGGGGCGAATCCAGTTTTTTGCCGTTTTTGTACCATTCAACGGCGACGCTCGCTCCGGGTTTCATTTTCAATCCACCGAGCTCATCAATTTGCGTCGGATAGTCATGGTTTTCATCCTGCCACAGACCGTCGTATACAAGCGTGATATCATATGTAGGCTCCAGCGATGTTCCGTCATACAATTTATCCTTCGGATCTGCCGTAATGCTTGACCATATCGCATCCAATGTATGTGCGGAACCGTTTCTTGCATATTGGCTGGTAGTGTTGTCCCCCGGCGTTACCAGCCTTTGTTTATAAGTAATCTCCTCACCTTTTTTTTGTACCTTATCAAACCATGCGATGAATGTGTACTCTCCCTGCGTATCGCTTGGTACAACATCCGTAACAGCGAGATTTTCCCCTTTATAATATACTTTATCTTTATTAATAAACATATTGGCGCCTGCTTGTGATTTCTTATAATACTCGCTGCCTGTATTGTTAAACGTAATACGAGCGTTTCCGGAATCATACGCAGCATCTTCCTTCAGTCCGAGGTTATACCCCATATATCCGCCCTCTGAAAAATATACAGCTACATAATTCGTGTTAGCCTCGGCATTTTCCATATAAATTGTATTTACGCCGGCAATGCTTTCCGCAGTCCAGCCGGAACTGATATCGTCTAACTTCTGATATCCGTTTTTCTTTCTTTCGTCTTTACTGCCCGTCCCGCTATCAAGACACGTTACACTGATCCCATCCGGATTAACTTTATAGATTGTTACATATTCTGTTGCACCGGGCACCAGATGGCTGCTATAGTCCGTACTATCTATCTTGGTATTTATTTTTCCTGCATCATCCGCATTTGTATGAAATTGTAATGCCAAATAAATATACTGGGAGGAGTTTTCTGTCCATTCGGCGCCAGTTCTACCGTCACTATATGTAATTGTTTTTCCATATCTTTCTTTTAAATCGCTGGCAATTGCCGCCATTAATTCCTTTGATTCCAGCAGTGTTTGCTTATGTGCGATAAAGAAGTAATAGAAGTGTAAAAAATTTTGCCGTTCCTATCCGGCACTTGGCCATTGTGT
>CANQJX010000095.1 GCA_947624335.1 uncultured Marvinbryantia sp. | reverse complement strand
TGCAAGCAATGTCTGCGTATCCGCGCCTTCCTCCAGATAAAAGCTCAGATAAGCGATCCCGTCGTCCGGCTGCGCTTCCGGCAGAATATCGACGAACATCCGGCGCTTATCCGCCTCTGTCAACGGTATGCCATCTTCTATCTCAACGCCCTCGACGCCGGCATCCGCAAGGGAAGATATGACGATATCCTCCGCCTCAGCCAGCGTCTTTAATGTAAACTTATGATATTTCATCCGCTAATCCTCAAATGTTTCTTTTAATTTATCCATAAAGCCCTTTTTTTTGGGCTTCTCCGCGCTGTCCGCCGCTGAGCTCTGCAAAGAATGATCCGTCGCCGCGTCAAACGCTTTTAAGGCTTCTTTTGCCTCCGCGTTCAGTTTGGTCGGCACCTGAACTACCAGCGTAACATACTGGTCCCCGCGCACAGCCTTGTTCCGGAGGGACGGCACGCCCTTCCCTTTCAGCCGGATGCGGGTGTCCGTCTGCGTGCCCGGTTTTACATTGTACAGCACTTCTCCGTCGATGGTGCTGATCTTAACATCCCCGCCCAGAGCCGCCTGCGCAAACGTAATCGGCGCCGTGGAAAAAATATTCATATCCTGTCTCTGGAAAATCGGATGTCTCTGGACAATTACTTCTACCAGAAGGTCTCCTCTGGCTCCCCCGTTTCTTCCGGGCTCGCCCCTGCCGGAAATACGCACGCTCTGTCCGTCGTCAATTCCGGCCGGAATCGTTACCTTGATCGTCTTACGGCTGCTTGTATATCCGGTTCCGCCGCAGGAAGCGCATTTTTCTTTGATCACCTTGCCGGTTCCGCCACATTCCGGACAGGTAGAAACGTTCTGCACCATACCGAACAGGGACTGCTGGGTCATCACGACCTGGCCCCGTCCGCCGCACTTTGGACAGGTCTGCGGGCTGGTGCCCGGTTTTGCGCCCGTACCGTGGCAGGTGGGACATTCGTCTTTCAGGTTCAGTTCCAGCTGCTTCTCGCAGCCAAACACCGCTTCCTGAAACGTAATATGCACGCTTGCGCGCAAATTGGCGCCGCGCATCGGTCCGTTACTCGCCCTTCGCCTGCTGCCGCCGCCAAATAAATCGCCAAAAATATCGCCGAATATATCGCTCATATCGGCGCTGCTGAAATCGAAGCCGCCAAAACCGCCCGGCCCGCCGCCCTGCTCAAACGCCGCATGCCCAAACTGGTCATACTGACGGCGTTTTTCCGGATCGGAAAGCACCGCATATGCTTCGGACGCCTCTTTAAATTTCTTTTCTGCTTCAGTATCACCCGGATTCATATCCGGGTGATACTTTTTCGCCAATTGCCTGTATGCTTTTTTTAAGGCTGCCTCGTCCGCGTTTTTATCCACGCCGAGGACTTCATAATAATCTCTTTTTGTCTCTGCCATCTTTAAACTTCCTTGTAATCCGCGTCAATCACGTCGTCGTCCGGCTGTGTGTAATCCGCCTGCGAAGCGCCGCCCATGTTTCCCATATCGGGACCTGCGCCCGCGCCCTGCGCGCTCTGCGCCTGCTCATACACTTTTGCGAACAATTTCTGTGCGCTCTCCATCAGTTTTTCTCTCGCCGCTTTGATCTCGGCTACCTGCGCGTCCGTCATCTCTTCCGGATTTGATTTTTCGATCAGTTCTTTCAGAGCAGACAGATCGGCTTCCACTGCCGCTTTATCGTTCGCGTCAATCTTATCGCCCACTTCTTCGATTGCCTTCTCCGTCTGGAATACCATAGCGTCCGCATCGTTTCTGGTATCGATCGCTTCTTTGCGCTTCTTATCCTGCGCTTCGTACTCCGCCGCTTCTTTTACGGCCTTTTCAATATCGCTTTCAGACATATTGGAGCCGGAAGTAATCGTAATGTGCTGTTCTTTCCCGGTGCCAAGGTCTTTTGCGGATACGTTGACAATGCCGTTCGCGTCGATATCAAACGTAACTTCGATCTGCGGCACGCCGCGTCTTGCGGGCGGAATCCCGTCCAGACGGAACTGTCCGAGCGTCTTATTGTCTCTTGCAAACTGTCTTTCGCCCTGTACAACGTGGATGTCTACGGCCGTCTGATTGTCCGCCGCCGTAGAGAACACCTGGCTCTTCTTGGTCGGGATCGTGGTGTTGCGCTCAATCAGCCTTGTCGCTACGCCGCCCATCGTCTCGATTGACAGGGAAAGCGGGGTAACGTCCAAAAGCAGAATGTCGCCTGCGCCGGCGTCGCCCGCGAGCTTGCCGCCCTGAATCGCCGCGCCGATCGCCACGCATTCGTCCGGATTTAAGGTCTTGCTCGCATCATGTCCGGTCAGCGCTTTTACCTTATCCTGAACAGCCGGAATACGGGTAGAGCCGCCTACCAGCAGCACTTTGCCAAGTTCGGACGCCGTAACGCCCGCGTCTTTCAGCGCGTTCTGTACCGGAATCGTCGTCAGTTCCACCAGGTCGTGCGTCAGTTCGTCAAATTTCGCTCTTGTCAGCGTCATGTCAAAATGTTTGGGGCCTTCCGACGTTGCCGTGATAAACGGCAGATTGATGTTGGTCGTCGTGGCCGAAGAAAGTTCTTTCTTTGCTTTTTCCGCAGCCTCTTTGAGTCTCTGCAGAGCCATCTTATCGGCGGACAGATCCACACCTTCCGCTTTTTTAAACTCGGAAATCATGTAGTCTGTGATCTTCTGGTCGAAATCGTCGCCGCCAAGCCGGTTGTTTCCGTTTGTTGCCAGCACTTCGATTACGCCTTCACCGATCTCAATGATCGATACATCAAACGTACCGCCGCCCAAATCGTATACCATGATCTTCTGCTCTTTTTCATTATCCAGTCCATAGGCCAGAGCGGCAGCCGTCGGCTCATTGATAATTCGTTTTACATCCAGGCCCGCGATTTTGCCCGCGTCCTTGGTCGCCTGGCGCTGCGCGTCGTTAAAATACGCCGGAACCGTGATAACCGCTTCGGTTACTTTCTCTCCCAGATAGTTTTCCGCGTCCGCTTTCAGCTTCTGCAGGATCATTGCGGAAATTTCCTGCGGCGTATAATTCTTTCCGTCGATGTTTACCTTATAATCGCTGCCCATGTGTCTCTTAATAGAAGAGATGGTTTTATCCGCGTTGGTAACCGCCTGACGCTTTGCCGGCTCGCCCACCAGTCTCTCTCCCGTCTTGGAGAATGCGACTACGGACGGAGTCGTCCGCGCGCCCTCGGTGTTTGTAATAACGGTCGGTTTTCCGCCTTCCATCACCGCCACACAACTGTTTGTTGTTCCCAAATCAATACCAATAATCTTGCTCATCGTTTTTTCCTCCTATTACTTATCATTTTAATTTGCTACTTTGACCATACTGTGTCTTACCACCTGGTCTTTGTAGGTATAACCTTTTAAAAATTCCTCGATGATCGTATTTTCCGGTCTTTCTTCATCGTCCACATGCATCACTGCGTTGTGGAAATCCGGATTAAACTCGCATCCGACCGCTTCAATCGGCTGAACCCCGATCTTTTCCAGCATCTGCACCATCTGGCGGTATACTTTGTCCATGCCGTCCACAAACGGATCGGCTTTATCCTCCTCGCTGATCGCGCCCAGCCCGCGTTCAAAATTGTCCACTATCGGCAAAAGCTCTTCTATGATGCTTTTTGCGCCCAGTTCAAACATCCCGGATTTTTCTTTTTCCGAACGCTTGCGGAAGTTATCAAATTCCGCCATCTGACGTTTGACGCGGTCCTGCAGTTCTTCGATCTGCAAATCTTTCTTGTCTTTTTTATCCGGTTTTTTCTCCACCCGCTCTGAATTTTCAGGCTGGGGGCCGCTGTCCGCGCAAGCCGCTTCCTCTAGCGTACTGTCCGCTTCTTCCTGCGGCGTACTGTCCGCTGCATCCTGCGCCGTATCGTTTGCTTCTTTGTGCGCCGTATCGTCCGCATCCTTTTGCGCTGTATCGTCCGCTTCTTCCTGCGGCGCAGTTTCTTCCATGTTTTTTTCCATGTTCTCTTCCGCCATGATCTGCGCTCCTTTCTAGTCTCTTTCAAATATAAGGTCTAACTGGTTTTTCAGCGATTTTAGGGAATCTACTACTTTTTCGTAATCCATGCGCTTCGGTCCGATAATGCCTACCGTTCCCTGCACGCCTTCCCCCAGTTCATAAGTCGCCGTAACTACGCTGCAGTCCCGCATTGTCCGAATCGGCGCTTCGTTTCCAATATATACCTGTATTCCGGTGCCGGTCGAATCCATAGATTCATTCAACAGGCTTACCAGTTCTTTTTTATCTTCAAAGGTATTGATCAGTTCGCTCGCCCGTTCGCTGTCGCTGAGTTCCGGGTACTTAAAGATGTTCGTAGCGCCGCTGGTATAGATCTCCACGTCTTCGTCCATCTGAATCGCTTCCGCCAGAGCATCCAGCACCTTGCTTACCACCTCGCTGTGTATCCCCGCTTCTTCTTTCAGTTTTGTAATCAGCGCCAGATTGATCTGTTCAATCGCAAGTCCGGTCAAAGTGGTATTCAGCAGAATATTCAGACGCAGAACCATTTCATTGTTCAGCTCATGCCGGAAATGAAGCATCTTGTTTTTCACAAGATTTCCTTCCGTAACGATAACGGCGAGCAGCTGTTCCTCATTTATGACCGACAACTGGATGAATTTCAGCTTTGTCGCGTCATAGCGCGGTGCGGAAATCATGGTTGCGTAGTTGGTATTATTGGCAAGCACCCGGACCACCTGCTTCAGAAGCGTCTCCATTTTATCCTGTTTCTGAATCAGCATCTCCTGCTGCTGCCGGACTTCCTGTTCTTTTTCTTCCATCAGATAGTCCACATATAAGCGGTATCCTTTATCCGACGGAATCCTGCCAGCGGAGGTGTGCGGCTGAATGATCAGCCCCATTTCTTCCAGATCCGCCATTTCATTGCGGATCGTTGCCGAACTGATGTTTAAATCCGCGTACTTTGAAATGGTGCGGGATCCAACCGGTTCTCCTGTTTCCAGATACGTTTTTATGATAGCGTTAAAAATCTTCCATTTTCTATCACTCAACTGCATCTATTTTCCTCCCTTGTAGTCGGAAAGCTTCTTTTGTTAGCACTCTCCATAAATGAGTGCTAATATCTTCGGTTTTAAGATACCATCATCCCCAGTAATTGTCAACCACTATTTTAAAAAATTTTATGGCGTTTCTTGTCGGATGATAAGGAATGGTTCCGTTTGACATTTTTTATAAATATGATAAACTACATACAGAGCAGAAAACTGTCGGTTTTCCGCCCGAAAGCACGAAAGGAATTTCTATTATGAAAGCAAGAAACTATCTTACCATTCTGTTTGCAGTGGTTGCGATCATCGTTCTGATCGCTCTTGCCGGCTTTATGACGATTTATGTCGCCGATGATTCCAACCCGCTCAGGCAGCAGATCATGCAGGTGATTTCGCCTGAAGAATCAAGCGAAAACATCCAGCCTGCTTCGGAAATCATTACGGAGCAGGCGGAAACTGCCGCCCTGAAAGCACATTCCTTTCTTTTTGTGGGCGATTCCCGTACGATCGGCATGGGAGACGCCGTAAATGATAATTGTACCTACATCGGTGCGGAAGGCGAAGGCTATGACTGGTTTTCATCCGAAGGCGCAGAACTTCTGGAGGAAGCGCTTGCCGAAGATCCCGCGCGCGATGTTATTTTTAATTTTGGGGTCAATGATCCGAAAAACGTTAATCTTTATATTGATTTTTACCATTCTCTCATGCAGCAATACCCCGATACTTCTTTTTATTTTCTGTCTGTAAACCCGCTTACGGACAGCGAAGGCTTTAATACGACGAACGAAATGATCGCCTTATTTAACGCCACCATCCGCAGCGCTTTCCCGGATAACTATTTGGACAGCTTCTCTTATCTGACGGACGTTGGCTATGAAACCTTGGACGGCCTGCATTATACGGATGATACTTACCAGAAGATCCACGATTATGTTGTGGATTCTCTGCTTGATTAAAAAATAAGAGCGGGCATCCGCAGATGTCCCGCTCTTTTTCTTTTTTATTCTGTCAGATCAGATAGATATAGCCCTTCAGATTTCTTCCCATTGCCCAGTTGTAAATGCTCTGGTACTTGAATACGATGTTAGATTTCGCCGCATTCGGTTTTTTGGTCGATTCGGTATAACCGGATTCGGAAACATACGGAACGCCGTTTACCACTCTTTCTACTACCGCGATATGCGCGTCGCCGTCCGCACCGTAATCAAAAATCGCAAGCGCCCCGACTTTCGGCGTTTTCCCATATTTGAATTTTTTCTTTGCCTTATTCGCCTGGTAAATGCCGACCGGATCGCCGCCGAAAATATCTTTTACATTCTGAATATTCCCGCCCGCGTTTGCCACAATTTCCAGCGCGCGTCCACAGGCATACCATGTGCAGTTTCCAAGTACATAAACCTTTCCGTAATACGCTTTTCCGGTAGGCGCTAAGGCATTATACTTGTAATAAATATTATAGTTCTTATTATAATAATAAACGTTATTCGCCGCCGGCCGGGTTGTACGCTCCGTAAAGTTGGAGGGCGTCGTCACCACGCCGTTGTAGTTCAGATAATTCCCCGTATTTTGATTCGATCCGCCGCCCGTGGAAGCGGGAGTGGTCGTCTGCGTGCCGCCCTGCACCGTTACCGTCCGGTAAATCAGCGTCGCGGTTTTCCCTTGGCTGTCTGTTGCCGTCACTTTATATTTATAACTTCCGGCGGAAAGCCGGTCAAACAGCATTGCATTATCGATTGCCGTGCCGATGGTGTAGCTGGTCTTATTGGGCTTCACCGTTTTGGAGTATACTTTCTTATTTTTACTGTTCAAGATGGAAGCCGTTACGCCCGAAAGCTTATAGGTAGAAGTAATCTTCCCGCCTACGGAATAAGAACCGCCCGCAAGGATCGTAATATTTTTGGCCGGTTTGGGATTAACAATCTTAATATTGCCGTCTCCCACCACGGTAAACTTCTTTTTGACTACAAACTTCCATCCGCTTGCCGTCTTG
>CANQJX010000094.1 GCA_947624335.1 uncultured Marvinbryantia sp. | reverse complement strand
GCGAAAGGAAAGCCGCTTGGCGACGATGTGGATTTGGAGGAAATTTCCAGAACTACCGCGGGATTTACCGGAGCCGACCTGGAAAATCTGCTCAATGAGTCCGCGATTCTGGCGGCAAAGGGAAACCGTTCCTATATTGTTCAGAAAGATATTCAGCAGGCCTTTATTAAGGTGGGAATCGGGGCGGAAAAGAAAAGCCGCGTGATCTCCGAAGCAGAAAAGCGTATTACGGCGTATCACGAAGCGGGACACGCGATTTTATTCCATCTGCT
Source organism: uncultured Marvinbryantia sp. (assembly GCA_947624335.1). Lineage (GTDB taxonomy): Bacteria > Bacillota > Clostridia > Lachnospirales > Lachnospiraceae > Marvinbryantia. Next base: position 6,824 of record CANQJX010000094.1, on the reverse strand, counting down.
TCCGCATGTGGGGCCGGTGCATACGGTTTCCATCATTCCTACCGGGATGGGCGCGGCGGGCTATACGATGCCTTTGCCGGAAAAGGATGAAATGTTTATGACCAGGGGCAAGATGATGGATACGCTGGTGGTGGACTTAGGCGGGCGCGTCGCCGAGGAACTGGTGATCGGCGATATTACAACGGGCGCGTCGCAGGACATCAAAGAGGCGACGCATATGGCTAAGGCGATGGTCACGCAGTACGGAATGTCGGAAAAGGTGGGGCTGATCGATTACGGCTCGGATGAGAACGAAGTATTTATCGGCAGAGATCTCGCGCAGTCCAGAGGCTTCAGCGAATCGGTGGCGGCGCTGATCGATGAGGAAGTGCGCAATCTGATTGAAGAAGCGCACGCCAAGGCGCGCAAACTGCTTGAGGAGCATATGGAAGTGCTGCATCGATGCGCGGCGTTGCTGATTCAGAAAGAAAAGATCGGGCGGGAAGAGTTTGAAACACTTTTTGTATAACATTCACAAAAACAGAACATCAAATTTGTGAAGTTTGTGCAGACTTATTTGGAAACGCATGCTATACTTAGTATCGTAAAACCCCCCAATACATTATATAGTTTTTGTAACACCCCATAAGAAGAAATACCTTCTCCAAAAAAGGCAGCCGAGCGGTTGCCTTTTTTACGTTGGGAGGATGTTTTCTTTGCGGCGCAAAGTCTGTTTGCTCTTGCATACTTTGCGCTTGTCTTATATTATGAAGGGAGAAGACGGAGGCGGTAGGATGGATATTTTACTGGATGTGGGCGGCACCCGGATCAAGGGAGGCGTGTTTGACCGCGCGGGGAATCTGCTTGGCGGGATTATGGAATTTGACGCAAAAGCAAAGGAATCGAAAGAGACGGTGATCGAAAATTTCTGTTCGATTCTGACGCGCCTGCGGCAGACCCGTCCGGATGAGGAAGCGGAGCATATCGGCTTTGCCTTTCCGGGACCGTTTGATTATGAGCGCGGCGTCTCTTATATCAGAGGGCTGGATAAGTACGAGAGCATTTATGGGCTGTCGCTGGAAGAAGAAATCAAAAAGAAAGAAGGCTGCCTGCGGGGGGCCAGGATGTTCTTTATGCACGACATCGAGGCGTTTGCGCGGGGCGTCTGCGCGCGCGGAGAGGCGGCGGGACAAAAGAGGGTCCTTTGCCTGTGCATCGGGACGGGAACCGGTTCCGCTTTCATGGAAAACGGCGCTCCGATCCGCACAGGCGGAAAGGGCGTTCCCGAAAACGGGCAGATCTACGCCGAGCCGTTCGGCGATTCGGTGGTGGACGATTATCTTTCGTCGCGGGGACTCAAAGCAATCTGCAGACGGCTGACGGGAACGGAACGGGACGGGAAAGAGCTGTTTGAACTGTGCAAGAAAAACGACGCGGGCGCGCTTGCGGTGTACCGGGAATTTGGAGAACTTGTAAACGCGTGCATGGAGCCTTATCTTCGCAGTTTTCGCCCGGCGGTTCTGGTAATCGGCGGACAGATTTCCAAAAGCCTGATCTATTTCGGGGAAAAGCTGGAAAAAACCTGCCGGGAACTGGGAATCCAAATCCTTGTGGAAGAAAATACCTCGCTGCGGGCAATGCAAGGGTTGCATCTTGCCGCCATTTAGTATAAAATGGTATCAGGGAATTTAGGTTGAGGGTGAAAAGGCTTGAATTGGGAAAAAGAAACGCTGGTTAATGACAAACAATTTTATATTCTGGGGATGCGGCCTGTTTTTACCGCGTCCGCACTGTTCAGCGATGAGACGGAAAATTTTGTTACCCCCATGGAACCGGAACCGGGAGATACGGTGACCATCCGCTTCCGGTCGAAACGAGATAATGTTGACGCGGTCTATCTGCAGTTGGAAGATCAGGAGCTGCTGATGGAATTTGACCGCGAGGACGGATATTTTGACTATTACAAAATAGAGGTGCCCGTGGGCATCAAGCGTATTCGCTATTGCTTTAAAATCTTAGTCGGCAGGCTGGTCTGCTATTACGATAAGCGCGGAACGGCGCGGGAAATCCGGGATGAGTACCGCTTTATGCTGGTTCCGGGATTCCATACCCCCGATTGGGCAAAGGGGGCGGTGATGTATCAGATTTTTGTGGACCGCTTTTTCAACGGGGATCCCACAAACGATGTATGCGACCGGGAATATTTTTATATCGGAGACCAGGTAAACGCGGTAAAAGACTGGCACAAGCCGCCCGCGAACATGGGCGTGCGCGAGTTTTACGGGGGCGACCTGCAGGGCGTTCTCAATAAGCTGGATTATTTGCAGGAGCTGGGCGTGGATGTGATTTATTTTAATCCCATCTTTGTCTCTCCTTCCAATCATAAATATGATATTCAGGATTATGACTATATTGATCCGCATTACGGAAAGATTGTCAAGGACACCGGGCGGCTGCTGGAAGAAGGGGAATGTGAAAACTCCCGCGCCGAACGCTATATTACCAGAGTGACGGATAAAGAGAATCTGGAGGCGGGGAACCGCCTGTTTATCAAGCTGGTGGAAGAAGCGCACCGCCGCAATATGCGGGTAATCCTGGACGGCGTGTTTAACCATTGCGGCTCCTTTAACAAATGGCTGGACCGCGAGCGCATTTACGAGAACCAGCCCGGATATGAGAAGGGCGCTTACATCGATGAGATGAGCCCCTATCACAGCTTCTTTAAATTTAACCACGGCACATGGCCGTATAATCCGAACTACGACGGCTGGTGGGGACACGATACCCTTCCCAAGCTTACTTATGAAAATTCGCAAAAGCTGCACGATTATATTCTGGAAGTTGCGAAAAAGTGGGTTTCTCCGCCGTATAACGCGGACGGCTGGCGGCTGGACGTCGCCGCCGACCTGGGCTTTTCAAGCGAATATAACCATCAGTTCTGGAAAGAATTCCGCGAGGCGGTAAAGGGCGCGAACCCCCAGGCGCTGATTTTGGCGGAACACTACGGCGATCCCCGCGCGTGGCTGCAGGGCGACGAGTGGGATACGGTAATGAACTACGACGCGTTTATGGAACCCATGACCTGGTTCTTTACCGGCATGGAGAAGCACAGCGATGAATTCCGGCAGGATATGCTGGGAAACGGCGCGCATTTTGAATGGGCGATGGGACATTTTATGACCAGCTTTTTGGCGCCGTCCCTGCAGGTTTCCATGAACGAACTTTCCAATCACGACCACTCCCGGTTCCTGACGCGGACCAACCACAAAGTGGGACGGGTTTCGGCTCTGGGAAGCGAGGCAGCGCAGCAGGACGTCAGCACAGCCGTTCTGCGCGAAGCGGTGGTGATGCAGATGACGTGGCCCGGCGCGCCGACCATCTATTACGGCGATGAAGCGGGCGTTTGCGGATTTACCGATCCGGACAGCCGCAGGACGTATCCCTGGGGCAGAGAGGATCGCGCGCTGATCGATTTCCATAAAACGATGATACAGATTCACAAAGACAGCAAAGCGCTCAAAAAAGGCTCGGTAAAAATTGTGGAAACCGGTTATCAGTTTATCGCATACGGGCGCTTTTTCGGAAAAGAACGGTATCTGATCGTCTTTAACAACAGCGGCGACGAAATGAAACGGAATGTTTGGACAAGGGATATCGGCATTGACGACGACGATCATCTGCTTCAGGTTATCCAGACCGGCGAATACGGCTATCATACTACCGCGGTGCTGTATGAAATAAGCGGCGGAGAAGCGTCGCTTACGCTGCCGCCGCATTCGGGAACCGTATACAAAGCGATTTAAACAGAAACGCAGATTTTCTTATGGAGGGTAAGCTATGAACTATGTTACGCTGGGGAAAACGGGGCTGCGTATTTCCAGAATGGGATTCGGCGGGATTCCCATACAGAAAAGCAGCGAGCAGGAAGTGAAAGAACTGGTTTGCGCGCTGGCAAAAAGGGGCGTAAACTATATTGATACCGCACGCGGCTATACGGTCAGCGAAGAACTTCTGGGAAACGCGCTGGAAGGCATGCGCGATCAGTTCGTGCTGGCGACCAAGAGCATGGCGCGCACAAAAGAGGCGATGGCAAAAGATATTGAAATCAGCCTCCGCAATCTTCGCACCGACTACATTGACCTGTATCAGATTCATAATCCCAGCATGGAAGATCTGGATCGGGTGCTGGCTCCGGGCGGCGCGCTGGAAGCGCTTCTGGAGGCGAAAGCGGCGGGAAAGATCGGCCATCTTGGGCTGACGGCACATTCCATTTCGGTATTTGAACGCGCCCTGACGCTCGACTGGGTAGAAACCATCATGTTCCCTTACAACATTGTGGAATCCCAGGGCGAGCCGCTTATGAAAGAATGCAAAAAGAAAAACATCGGCTTTATTGCCATGAAGCCGCTTGCGGGAGGGGCAATCGAGGACGCCGCCCTGGCGCTGCGCTACGTCTGCGCAAACCCGGACGTAACGGTTGTTATTCCCGGAATGTACAGCGTCGAAGAAGCGCAGGAGAATCTGGCGGCGGCGGAAGCAGAACGGCCGCTGGACGAGGAAGACGCGCAAAAGATCGCGCAGGTGCGCGAGCAGCTTGGAGAACATTTCTGCCGGCGCTGCAATTACTGCCAGCCCTGCAGCGTGGGGATCAATATTTCCGGGGTATTTCTCTTTGCGGGATATTTGCAGCGGTACGATCTGGGCGAATGGGGCTACAGCCGCTACCAGACGCTGGAGGTACGCCCGGAGGAGTGCATCGAATGCGGCGAATGTGAAAGCCGCTGTCCGTACCATCTGCCGATTCGGGAAATGCTGAAAAAATGCGCGGCGGATTTCCGGGAATTTGAAAACAGCCGAAAATAATGGGGTAGAACAGGAGGAGACATTATGAAAAAGAAAGGATTATGGGGAATTATCACACTGCTTTTGCTGCTTGCGGCGCTGTCCTGCACGGCGGGCGCGACGCCCGTTTCCTCAAACGGGAAGCTGTCCGTAAAAGGGACGAAGATCGTCAACGCAAAAGGGCAAACATTCCAGATCAAGGGCGTGAGTACGCACGGTCTCGCGTGGTTCCCGGAATATGTGTCCTACGCGGCGTTTAAGGACCTGCGCGATAACTGGGGCGCAAATACGGTCCGCCTTGCCATGTACACGGCGGAGTACGGCGGATATCGTTCGGGAGGCAGTAAAAGCGCTCTGAAAGCGAAGGTAAACGAAGGTGTAAAGGCGGCGACCGATCTCGGTTTATATGTGATCATCGACTGGCATGTTTTGAACGATTCCGGCGCGTTTACAGATAAAAAGTTTAAAGAGGATGCCGTCAGCTTCTTTACGGAGATGGCGAAGAAATACAAAAATTATAATAACGTGATCTACGAGATCTGCAACGAGCCGAACGGCGGGAACAGCGGAAGCTGGAAGAATATTAAGAGCTATGCAAACACGGTAATCGCCGCAATCCGCAAGATCGACAAGGACGCAATCATTATCGTGGGAACGCCCACCTGGTCGCAGGATGTGGACGAAGCGGCAAAAAGCCCGCTTTCCTATTCCAACCTGGTATACGCCCTGCATTTTTACGCGGGTACGCACAAGGAATCTTACCGCCAGAAAGCGGAGAAGGCGATCAAAGCGGGCCTGCCTTTGCTGGTGAGCGAATTCGGCATCAGCGACGCCTCCGGAAACGGGTCGCTCAATACTTCGGAGGGCGACAAGTGGATCACGTTCTTGAATAAACACGGCATCGGCTATGTGGCATGGAATCTTTCCAACAAAGGAGAGTCCAGCGCGCTGCTGAAATCCAGCACGAAAAAAGCGTCCGGCTGGAAATGGTCGGATCTGAGCAAATCCGGGCAGTGGCTGGTAAAGAAGTACGGCGGGAAGCTGGCAAAGAGCGCCGCGGTAACGACCTCTAAAAAGACCTCGTCCAAGACGACAGCCGCAAAGAAAAAGACTACGACCAAAAAGAAAACGACGAAAAAGAAAACAACCAAAAAGAAAACAACCGCGAAGAAGAAAAAGGCCGCAAAATCTTCCAAATCCGTAACGGCTTCCGCCAAGTATGCGAAGGCTTCGGTAAAAGCGGTAAATTCGTGGTACGACGGCCAGCGTTATTATACGCAGTACCAACTGACAATCAAAAATACCAGCAAGAAAAAGATTACCAACTGGAAAGTAAAGGTAAATTTCCGGGACGCAATCAAAAAGAACCAGCAATGGTGCGGAAAGTACGCCTTTAGCAGCAAGTACATTACCATCCGGCCGGTATCTTACAATAAAAAGATCGCCGCCAAAAAATCGGTAAACAACGTCGGCTTTATTGTAAGCTCGGCGTCCGGCGGCAATAAAGTAACGTCGGTAAAATTTGTGAAATAAGCGCGGAAAACAAGAACCGCTGAACGAAACAGGAACGCCTGCGAGAAACGAATCCGCAGGCGTTCTTTTACTGCCCGTATGGAAAGATAAGAACAGCATATTGACGCTTTCGCCGCATGGCATATATAATGGCGGTGTAGGAAACGGAGATATCGGAAAGCGGTAAAGAGGTGCAAACATGAAGAAAATCATAAGAAGAACACAGATGATGGCAGCGGGGATATTATCCGCCCTGCTTTTGCTGCCGGCCGGCAGCGCGTCCGCTTCTGTTCTGGCAGGCGTGGGAGAGAGCGCTCCAAAGAAGGAAAAAACGGACGGCCCCCTGGTGGTGATCGACGCAGGGCATCAGGGACCGGGGCAGGACATGAGCGGTACGGAACCAATCGGACCGGGAAGCGACGTGATGAAAGCAAAGATCGTTACGGGTACGCAGGGCCGCACTACCGGGCTTGCCGAGTATGAACTGAATC
>CANQJX010000093.1 GCA_947624335.1 uncultured Marvinbryantia sp. | reverse complement strand
GCGCACAATCTCTTTATGGATATATTCGATCGCGCCGACGTCCAGCCCGCGTACCGGCTGTACCGCCAGCAAAAGTTTATGGTCGCGGGAAACTTCCCGCGCAATGATCGCTTTTTGCTGATTCCCGCCCGACATGCTGCGCACAATCGTTTCTCTGCCCTCGCCGCTGCGCACGTCGAACTGCTCGATCAGAAGGTCGGCATAACGGTTGATTTTATCCTTTTTCAGAAATCCTTTGTTCTGAAATTCCGGTTCAAAGTAGCGCTGCAGCACCATATTGTATGCAAGGTTATAATCCAGAACCAGTCCGTGTTTATGACGGTCCTCCGGAATGTGCGACATTCCGTGCGAGTTGCGGTAACGGATTGATTTCTTTGTGATATCCGTGCCGTCCAGAAGGATCGTGCCCTCGCTTACCGGGCCGAGTCCCGTAAGCGCGTGTACCAGTTCCGTCTGTCCGTTCCCGTCGATCCCGGCAATGCAGACAATCTCTCCTGCGCGCACCTGAAAGTTTACATCGTTGACCGCTTTTTTGCTGTGTCCTTTCGCATCGACGCTTAAGTGCGATACATCCAGAACCACTTCGCCGGGCTTTGCATCGCTTTTCTCTACGGTCAGGTTCACCTTGCGGCCTACCATCATCTCGGAAAGCGTCTCTTTATCGGTATCGGCGACGTCCACCGTGGCAATGTACTTTCCTTTGCGCAGGATTGTACAGCGGTCCGCCACCGCTTTGATCTCATTGAGCTTATGTGTAATGAACAGAATGGATTTTCCCTCTTTGGTAAGGTTTTTCATAATCTCCATCAGTTCGTTGATTTCCTGCGGCGTCAGCACCGCCGTAGGTTCGTCGAAAATCATGATCTCGTTGTCGCGGTAAAGCATCTTGAGAATCTCCACGCGCTGCTGCATTCCGACCGTGATGTCCGAGATCAGCGCGTCCGGTTCAATATAGAGCTTATATTTTTCGCTCAGTTCCATGATTTTTGCCCGCGCGTCCGCCATCTTCAAAAGACCGCCTCTGGTCGTTTCCATGCCGAGAACAATATTCTGAAGCACGGTAAAATTATGTACCAGCTTAAAGTGCTGATGCACCATCCCGATCCCCAGCGCGTTCGCGTCCAGCGGCCCGTTGATTTTCACTTCTTTCCCATGAACCCGGATCGTTCCTTTTTCCGGCTGATACATGCCGAACAGAACGCTCATCAGCGTTGACTTCCCTGCCCCGTTCTCCCCCAGAAGAGCATGGATCTCACCTTTTTTTAATTGGATGGTGATATCGTCGTTGGCAATGATGCCGGGAAATTCTTTTGTGATGTTCAGCATCTCAATTACATATTCCATACACCCGTCTGCCTTATCCTTTCTCCTTGCCGAAAAAGAGGGCTAATTGTTACGTTAGCCCTCAATTTGTTACTGATTGATCAATTGTCCGCTTTCTTATTCCACAAAGTTTACGGTAACCGCTTCCAGCGTCAGGTCGGATGTGTTGCCCGCTTCATCCGCCGCAGCCGCAATCTCGATCTCGCCGTTTGCCATTGCGGTAAACAGCGCGTCGTAATCTTCCTGTGTGAAAGTCTCAAATTTAGAAGTCTCCATCGGAAGGCCGATGCCGTCGTTTGCAGCGGTAAACGTGCTTGTCTCGCCGCCCGGGAAAGAACCGTCATAAAACGCTTTAACGCCGTCATAAACCGCATTGGAAAGCATCTTCATCGCCGATGTGATTACCGTATCGGATTCCGGCGACTGGTCAACGTCCACGCCGATCATTTTCTTGCCTTCCGCTTCCGCGGCCGCCATTACAGAGTTTCCTACCGAACCGCCGCAGCCAAAAATAACTTCCGTACCGCTCTGATACCAGCCGGACGCCATTGTCTGCGCTTCCGGCGTCGCGTCGAAGGAACCCGTATAGGTGTACATAATCTGTACTTCCACGCCCAGTTCCTTTGCTGCCGCTTCCGCGCCCTGAACAAAACCGTAGCCATAGCGGATTACCGCCGGAACTGCCATGCCGCCCATGAAGCCAAGCTTGGTATAGCCGTCTTTTACCGCCGCATAGCCCGCAATATAACCCGGCTGGTCTTCCTGGAACAGAACCGGCATTACGTTATCGTTGGTTCTGTACTCGCTGTAATCGCCGCTGTGCGGTTCGCCGTCAACCAGAATGAAGTGTACATCCGGGAATTCGTCCTGAACGATATAAACCGGTTCTTCAAACAGGAAGCCGGGGCACACAACCAGTTTCGCGCCGCCTTCTACGGCAAGGGAGATCGTCTCTACAAAGGAATCCGTCGCTGCTTCCTGCGGCTGATAGTATTTATAAGAAATACCGTTTTCTTCCGCATACTTCTTGAGCCCTTCCCACGCGCCCTGGTTAAAGGATTTATCATCAATCGTACCAAGGTCTGTTACCAGCGCGAGTTCATACGTTTCGCCGGATGTGGTCGTCTCGGAGTCGTTTTCAACAACCGCGGACGTCTCTGATTCCTGCGCCGGAGCTTCTGTCTCTTCCTTCTTGCCGCCGCATGCGGTAACGGATAATACCATCATGCCTGCAAGCACTGCTGCCAAAAATCTCTTTTTCATTTTGTACTTCCTCCTATAAAATTTGTACAGCCAAAATAGTACCACTGCCATCGTATCATCTTTTTTCCATCTTCGCAAGCGATTTGCACAATTTATGGTAAATTTTTTTTAATCATCCACAATTCCTTGTGTTTACGCCCGCGCCGCGGTCAGTGCAGCAGTACATACAGCAGATAAACCAGCGTCCCGCATAGCCCCAGGCAGAACAAAATCAGCCCGTAAGAAAGGCTTCTGCCGATCATGCCGGTGTTTTCCTTAAAGCTGTCATACGCAAGCGCAAAGCGGTGCTTATAGTCCCTGCGTCTCGGGTTTGTCCTCCAGACGGTAAGGTTCAAAAGCGCCACGACGCGGTTTGCAATCTGTCCAAGCGTGTTGGTCACAATATTGCCTTCCTCCGGCTCGTGCGCCTGCGGACTGTCCCTGTAAATTGTTTTCCGCAAAAAGACTACCACGCTGTCGGAGATCGTATCAAAAAATCCTGCCTCTACGCTGCCGGCAATCGGCAGAATCTTTGCCAGAAAGTCTACCATATGGTCCAGCACCATGCAGACGCCCGCGCACACAGTTGGCAGCGCGCCAAGGAGAATGGGACGATATACATAGTCTTCCAGATCAAGCACAGCCGGCCAGCGGTTCCGATACACCGTCTGTCCGTCCTTTTTTCCCATCATCCATCCGCGTCCGATCACCAGATAACACGCTATCCCGATCAGAATGGAAATGCCCGCTCCCTTTAGATTGTTCCGGCTGAAGTACGCGATCGGATGGCCGGAAACGGAAAGGCCCAGAAAACCCTGCCCCAAATCCGCGATCCGGTCCATAACGGCATGGGCCAAAACGCCGAAAGCCGGGAACAGCGCCGCAGGAATGAGAAGCGCCGCACAGCTTAGGCGGTTCATATAACGCCCGCCCATGGCGTCATACTGCTCCTGCAGCTTCGGATCGTTATTTTTCTCCACGAATACCGCAAAAAACAGCTTGCACATATAGGCAACCGTCAGGCCGCCGCTGATCAGGAACAGCCACTCGATAATTTTCATATCGCTCACTCCAAACAGCCCTGCCGCTGCGGTTCCTTCCCGCAGTTCCTGCGTATATTCCACAATGCTTTCATGCAGCAGCGTTTTGCTGATATAGCCGGAAAACAACGGCATGCCGCCGATACCGAGCGCGCCGGAAAGATACGCAGCCGCAAGCAACGGTTTGTTTCTCCCGAATCCGCGGATCTCATTCAGATTTAATTTATGGACATTCATGTAAATCACGCCGGCAACCAGAAACAGCACCAGTTTAAACAGCGAATGATTTACCATATGAAGCAGCGTGCCGCGCACGGCTGACGCGCTTCCCGCAGAAATGCCCTGCATCCCCACTCCCACTAAAATAAAACCGATCTGGGAGACCGAGGAACAGGCGAGCGTGCGTTTGAAATCGACCGAGAAAAAGGCAAGGACCGCGCCCGCCACCATGGTCAACGTGCCGATCACCAGCACAAACGTCCCCCAGCGGACATCGCGCAGCAGAATCTTGCAGCTGATTACAAGAATCCCAAAAATACCCGTCTTTGTCAATATACCGGAAAGCAGCGCGCTTGCGGGGGCCGGAGCCACCGGATGCGCTTTCGGCAGCCAGATATGCAGAGGAAACGCGCCCGCTTTTGCCGCAAATCCAAAAAACAGGCAGACACATGCGGCAAACACATTTTTACCCCTGCACGCTTCATACAGATCGTCGATTTTCAGCGTCCCCGCCTGGCGGAAAAGCAAAAACAGCCCCATCAGCATCACAAGCCCGCCGATCACCGCCACCGCAAGGTAAGTGGACGCCGCGCGCAGAGAGTCCTGCTTTTCATCCTGCGCCACCCACACATAAGAAGCAAAAGACATCACCTCAAAGAAAATAAACGTCGTATACAGATCCGCCGAAAAGAAAATTCCCATCGTTGCGCCCAATGTAACCAGCCAGAACAGATAATAACGGTTCCGGTTGCGGTAATGGGCAAAATACTCCGCGCTAAAAAGAGACGTCATCATCCACATAAAAGCGGCGATCGTTCCGTAAAGCGCACGGAAACCGTCCGTCTGAAAGTGCAGGCCCATTCCGCAGATTCCGGGAATATCCAGCGACGCCCGGTCCGTGCGGTACAGCAGAAGAAGCGTCAGGACAAGCAAAAATTCCGCTATGGAACAGGCGCCTACCAGCCGGTCGCGCAGAATCCGGTCTTTTCTGCCCGCCAGATAAGAAGCGGCCGCCGCCAGCATCGGAAAAAACACAATGACCGCAAGTAAAAACAGATTTTCTTTCACTGATGTTTCCTCCTTTCTAATACTGTCCCGCCGCTACGCCCTGCAGAAAATGCACAAGCGGCGTGGAAAACAGGCCGAGCCCCACGACCGCGGCCGCAAAGCATATCAGCGGAAAGCACATCTTCCAGGAAGGGTCTTTTACGGAAGCAATCGCGCTATAATCAAAATCCCTTCCCGGGAAAAATGCGCGAATCACAATCGACATCATATAAATGGCCGTTAAAAGCGCCGACACCAGCAGGCATCCGATTCCGAAATACGCCTGCACATTGCCGCTCTCCACCGCCGCCTGCGCAAGATTCCACTTACTGATAAAGCCGGCAAGCGGGGGCACGCCCATAAGCCCGAGCGCGGCAACCGTAAAGCAGCCGAACACCACCGGCATTCTCCGCCCCATTCCGTTCATTTCGTAAATATAACTTTTTCCCGTCTGGTGCATAAACGCGCCGGCGCACAAAAAAGAACAGATTTTCATAAACGCGTGGCAGATCATGTGCATCATTGCCCCTACCATGCCCCACGGCGTCATAATCGTCGCGCCGAATATAATATACGAAAGATTGCTGACCGTGGAATAAGCAAGCCTGCGCTTGATATGCGTCTCCTTGACCGCGCGGCTGCATCCGTACACAATCGAAAACATGGCAAGCCCCATTACAAGCGCCTGCGCCCATGTTCCGCGCAGGAAATCCGTGCCGTAACTGTAATAGGTCAGACGGATAATTGCAAACACGCCGGCTTTTACTACCGCTACCGCATGCAGCAGCGCCGTTACCGGCGTCGGCGCGACGCCCGCCTGGGGAAGCCACGAACTTAAAGGCCAGATCGCCGCTTTTACGCCAAATCCCAGAAAAGTAAAGACATAAATCGTAAGCATCAGGTTCTTTCTGTCCCCGATCTTTTCCAGGTTTAAAATGCCTCCGGGTATAAATTCCAGCGTATTTCCATAGACAAGCAGGAACACCAGCCCGATCAGGGCGAACGCCGCTCCTCCAAGAGAATAATACAGGTACTTGCGGCTGGCCAGAATCGCTTCGCGCGTTAGCGTATGCATAACCAGCGGGAGCGTTACCAGCGTCAGCAGCTCGTAGAAGAAATACATGCTGAGCATATCCGAAGCAAACGCAATACCGAGCGTGATCCCATAGGTCATGCTGTAAAACATAAAGAAGATCTTTTCGTGCCCCTCATGCTCCATATATTCAAATGAATAAAGCACGGCGAGCGGCCACAGAAGCGACACCAGACCGGCGAACACCATTGTCATTCCGTCTATTTTAAAGGAAATGGAAAGCCCTCGCACAAAATAGATCACTTCAAACAATTCCATCGGTCCGTGCAGAATCAGCGTCCATACAAGCGCGGAGGTGGCAAGCATCAGCGCTTCCAGATAAACCATCATCCCCCTGCGTTTTCGAAACGGAATCAGCGGCGTCAGGGCGCCGCCTGCGATCGGCAGTAAAATTGCAGCCAAAATCAAATATCTCATACTCCTGCCCTCCTACAAAACAGCGGCGGCAATCCCGCTGACATAAGCCGTCAAAGGATTCGGGAACAAACCGAGCAAAACCGCCAGAGAAGCGAGAATCACAAGCGGCACGGTCATGGTCCTTACGGGTTCTGCTTTCACCAGAGCCGAATAATCATAATCCGCTCCCGGCAGAAAGCCTTTGATGGTAATTGGCAAAAGGTAGCCCGCCGTCAAAAGCGCGCTCACAAGCAAAACGACCGGGCCAAGCCATGAGAAAATGCCGATCTGCGATTCCAGCGCGCCCACGGCAAGATACCACTTGCTGATAAATCCGCTTGCGGGCGGAATCCCGATCAAAGCAAGGGATGCGAACGTATAGCACCAGATTGTCGCCGGCATCTGTTTACCGATACCGGTCAGTTCGTCCACATCCGTCTTTCCCGTTTTATAAATAATCGCACCGGCGCAGAGGAACAGGCAGGATTTGATCAGCGCGTGGAATACCACATGCAGCAAAGAACCCGTCATCGCCTCCGGCTGCAAAAACGCAAGTCCCAGCATAATATAAGACGCCTGGCTGACGGTGGAATAAGCAAGCCGTTTTTTCATCAGTTTCTCGCGGTAAGCGAGCATGGAACCCATAAATATCGTAAGCGCGGCCAGAGTAAGCCATGCCGCCTGCACCCATGTCCCGCGGACAAAGTCCGGCCCCGCCACATAATAGATCACGCGGATCACGCCTAAAATCCCTGCTTTTACGA
>CANQJX010000092.1 GCA_947624335.1 uncultured Marvinbryantia sp. | reverse complement strand
CGATGGAGGACTGGACGGGCGTCGCTACGCAGGACGGGTATTTCGGTTACGTCAAAAACGACCGCCTGATCGAGCAGCGCAGCGAAACGCCGGAGCATACGTTTGAGGAGCCGGTTTACACGAACATTCAGAAAGACTACAAGATCAACATGGTATGGCACGCAATATCCGACATGGATTCCAATTACAATATTATTTATGATATTGCGGCGATCAAGGGCGTAAATACCATATCTCCCACATGGTTTACCATTGCGGACAACGACGGCAATATCGCTTCGCTCGCGCTGGCCGATTATGTGGACACGGCGCACCGCAACGATATGGAAGTATGGCCGCTGATCGATAATTTTGGCGAGAATATTGATACCGCGGCGGTTTTGAACGCCACGGAATCGCGCCGCAAGATCGAAAATCAACTGATCGCGGCGGCAATTGAATATGGATTTGACGGGATCAACGTAGACTTTGAAATGATCCCGGAGGAGGCCAGGGACGGCTACATTCAGTTTATACGCGAGCTGTCCGTAAAATGCAGGGCAAACGGGCTGGTGCTTTCCGTGGATGTGCCGGTGCGGATGTCGTTTAACGAGCATTATAATTATAAGGAACTGGGAACCGTCTGCGACTATGTGATTGTTATGGGCTACGACGAGCATTATTATGGTTCCGAGGAAGCCGGTTCGGTTGCAAGCCTTCCGTTTGAAAATCAGGCGATTTTAGACACCAGGGAGGATGTGCCCGCGCAGAAGATATTAAGCGGGATTCCGTTCTTTACCAGACTCTGGAATACGGTTACGGCCCCGGACGGGACGACGACCGTTACCAGCGAGGCGATGGGTATGGAGGAAGCGGCGCAGCGCCTGGAAAACAATGACGTAGAGGCAAAATGGGATGAAAAGACCCGGCAGAACTACGCGGAGTTTGAAGGCGACGACGGTTCGCTTTACCAGATCTGGATGGAGGACGACAAATCCATCGAAGAAAAAATGGCGCTGGTGGACGACTACGATCTGGGCGGCGTCGCGATCTGGCGGCTGGGCTTTGAAAACGAGACGGTCTGGGATGTAATTTTGAAATATTTGAATTAACGCAGGGACTGGAAAAACGGAGAAAAAGAAAAATCGGAGCCTCCGCTGCATATACTTTTACAAAGATATGTGGCGGAGGCATTTTGTGCGGGCTCATAAAAAAAGACTGGAAATTCTGATGACGCTGCTGATTCTGGCGGTTTCCTTTTACATAGGCAGGCTGGGAGCGGGGATTACCGCGTCGGCGCGCCTGCGCAGGGAAGCGGGAACTGTGGTAAGAGATCAACTGGGGACGGTGGTGATCGACGCCGGACACGGCGGAAAGGACGCGGGAAAAGTGGGGACAAACGGCGCGCTGGAAAAAGAGGTCAATCTTTCCATCGCCCTGATGCTAAAGGATATGCTGGAGGAAGAAGGCTTTGAAGTGGTGCTGACGCGCGAAGGGGACGCGGGACTTTACGATGAAAACGAAAGCAATAAAAAACAGCAGGACATGAAGCGGCGCTGCGCGCTGATTGAAGAAACCATGCCGCTTGCGGCAGTCAGCATCCATCAGAACAGCTATTCGGATCCCTCTGTCAAAGGGCCGCAGGTATTTTTTTATAAAAATTCCAAACAGGGCGGCAAACTGGCGGAAATTTTGCAGGAATCTTTGAATACGTCGTTGGAAGTGGAAAGACCCAGAAAGGCGAAAGCAAACGACAGTTATTATCTGCTGCGCAAGACGTCCAGCCCGACGGTGATTGCGGAGTGCGGGTTTTTAAGTAATCCGGACGAAGCAGCGCGGCTGGCTGCGCCGGAATATCAGGAAAAGGTGGCGCGCGCTCTCTGCGAGGGCATTTTGGAGTATGCCGTATCGGAAGACTGATCTGCATATTTTTCCATAAACAGGGTATTCTCTTTTATATAAAAAAGGAGGGCGGCTTATGGAATTAAAGGGCAGCAAGACAGAGAAAAATCTTCTGGAGGCGTTTGCCGGAGAGAGCATGGCGCACAGCAAGTATACTTATTATGCGAACAAGGCGCGCAAAGACGGCTATCAGCAGATTGCGGCAATCTTTGAAGAGACGGCGGGCAACGAGATCGCGCACGCCAAACAGTGGTTCCGGTACATCAGCGGCGGCGAAATCGGAGATACAAAGGAAAACCTGCTGGCGGCGGCGAACGGCGAAAACTACGAATGGACGGAAATGTACAGCCGTATGGCGGCCGAGGCGTACGAAGAAGGGTTTACGGAAATCGCCCGCAAATTTGAACTGGTTGCGGCAGTGGAAAAAGAGCATGAGGAGCGCTACCGAAAACTGCTTTCCAATGCAGAAGAAGGCATTGTATTTTCACGGGACGGAGACCGGATCTGGCAGTGCAGAAAATGCGGGTTTATCCACATCGGCCAAAAGGCGCCGGCCAAATGTCCGATCTGCGGGCATGAACAGGCTTACTTCCAGATCAGGGCGGAGAATTATTAAATATCGGAAACGTTGTTTTTCATCCGGTATATTTGCCGGCATCCTCTCATATAGTATTATGAGAGGATATTTTTATGAGACAGAGAACCGAACATATTTTGATCGGAATTTTGGCCGTTTTGTTGCTGCCCCTGGCGCTGACCTTCCTGCTTGACGGGCGGATGGACGAGATTTACCGGACGATCAAAAATGAGATGGAATATATTTCCGTAAAAACAAACACCGGGACGGTGGAGATGGATCTGGAAGAGTATGTGCTGAAATCCGCGGCGGCGCAGATCCCGCTGGGGTATGACCCGGAAGCGGTAAAGGCGCAGATGGTGCTGATCCGCACCGATCTTTACCGGCAGATCGAGCAGACGGGCGAGGTGAGAAGCGGAGATTATCTGACGATGGAGGAACTGGAGCGCGCGGGCGCGGCGGAAAAATTTCTGCGGGCGCAAAAGGAGACGTCCGGCGAAATCCTCACCTGGGAGGACAAGCCCATTCTTGCTTCCTTCCATGCCGTAAGCGCGGGCAGGACGCGCAGCGGGAACGAGGTCTTTGCGTCGCAGGAATATCCGTATCTGGCCTCCAAAACCTGCCCGTCGGACGCGGACGCGCCGAACGCCAAGTGCGTGGTACAGATCGACGACGCGTGGGCGGACATGGAGGTTGTGGAGCGGGACGAGGCGGGGTACGCGCTGCAGATCCGCCGGGGAGACGAATATCTGTCGGGCGAGGAATTCCGCAACCTGTTAGGGCTGCCCTCCGCAAATTTTGAAGTGGAATCAAACGGAGGGGGCGTATTCCTGACGGTGCACGGCGTCGGACACGGACTTGGGCTGAGCCAGTACACGGCGCAGCAGATGGCGCGGACTGACAAAAACTATCGGGAAATTTTGGAATACTTTTTTCCGGGTACAAAGATTACGCAGTATTAACGTTCTTTTTTTACAATGCGGTGACTAGAGCTGAATAATACAAATAATATAAAACAAAAAACGACAAAATAATATTGCTGTTAAAAAGGAGGTGCGCTATACTATCAATATGGGAGATCAAAGAGCCGGGCGGCTTACCCTCTGTTTTATAGGAGGGGCAACCCTCCAGACGAAAGAAAGGAGGGCGTACCGATGGTTACATATGCGGAATTAATCCAATTTTGTATACTCATTGTTGCCCTGATCGGGCTGTGCTACACAGTCTTTAGGGGCAGAAAATAGCCGCCACTACTGCGAATAGTGACGGCTTGATGTAAATTAGGCTATTCATATTGGGGTGAGCCGCTTCTTTGGCCTCCCTTTGTATTCTCAATATAGCACATCTGCATGTATGTTTCAAGAATTATTTTCCCGCGCAGTAATCCCACAATGAACAACTCTATTTCGCGTTGCCTGGTGTATTTTCACGGATGAACTGTTTGATAGCGCGATTAACTATATGGTTAAAGCTGCGATCATTCATTTTTGCGATTTTCTCTAAAATGATTTTATCAGTTTTTGGCAGCAGGATTATTTCAGAAAAGGTACAAAACGAATGGTTTCAAAAAACACTAATACTTAAAATACTGTATTTATAGGGCTTTGTAGATTATGGACAAAGAATTTTTGCATAAATCGCTCAATTATGGAAATCATATGTGCAGAACCATAATGAACATAATATGAGGTGACAAATATGCGAAAAGAAAAAGTAATTGGATTTTTGAAAAACAAGGGGACTTTGGGAGTTCTGACACTTTGCCTGGTAGGGATCGTCGCGTTTGCAACTTATCGTACCAGCTATGAAAGCAGGATGAAGCAGCAGGAACCGGCGGCAGTAAACGAAACGGAAAAACAGACCGAAACAGAGGCGGGCCTTGCGGCGGCGGGACAGGACGTAGTCGCGGAATTTCCTGCCGAAGAAAGTACGAATTCTGTGAAAGACAATGAGGAAGCAAAAGCGCAGCAGAGCGAGGAAGAAGCCGTAGACGCAAATGTTTCCTCCGCGGCGGCGATCATTGAGCCGACGGTTTATTTTCAGGACGACGCGCAGATTACATGGCCGGCTGCGGGCACGGTTCTGATGGATTACAATATGGACAGCACCGTTTATTTCCAGACGTTAGACCAGTATAAATACAATCCGGCAATGATCATCAGCAGTCCGGTGGGCAACCAGGTGGTCGCGTCTGCAAAAGGGATTGTGGAATCGATTACGGTGAACGAGGAGACCGGAACAACCTTAAAACTGAACCTGGGCAACAATTATAGCCTGATTTACGGGCAGTTAAAGGAAGTGACGGTAGCGGAAGGCGACGTCGTAGAGCAGGGACAGCTTCTGGGCTATGTCAGCGAGCCGACCAAATACTATGTGGAAGAGGGAAGCAACCTTTATTTTCAGATGCAGAAGGACGGGAAACCGGTCGATCCCTACCTGTATCTGGAATAAAAAGAAACCAAACCGGAAAAGAGCGTTAAAGCAGTCGGGAAACCGGCTGCTTTTTGCTGCCGGGCTTTGCTGATTCAAATTGATTTTGGGCGCAAAAACGTGTACAATGATGATGTGCGGTAAAGAAATCATCAACGATACAGTACCGGGAGAGGAGAGCGGCAATGACGGAAATGGAAACGCCCAATGAGGAGCAGCTTGCGAAGCTGGAACGGCTGAAAACAAATCTGAAAGAATTGGGGAGCGTTGCGGTAGCCTTTTCAAGCGGGGTGGATTCTACCTTCCTTTTAAAAACGGCGCACGATCTTCTGGGAGAACGGGCGGTAGCGGTTACGGCAAGGTCCGGGTTCTTTCCCAAAAGAGAACTGCAGGAAGCGCAGGATTTTTGCGCGCGGGAGGGCATAACGCAGATAACGGTGGAACTGGACGCGCTGCAGATAGAAGGCGTCGCCCAAAATCCACCCGACCGCTGTTACCGCTGCAAACGGGCACTGTTAAAGAAAATCATCGAGGCGGCGCGAGAGCGCGGAATCGCTTTCGTGGCGGAGGGATCCAATCTGGACGACGAGGGAGATTACCGTCCGGGTATGCGGGCGGTTGCGGAACTTGGCATTTTAAGCCCTTTGCGTGCGGCGGGCCTGTCAAAAAAGGACATCCGCGCGCTTTCCAAAAAGATGGGGCTTCCCACATGGGATAAGCCGTCGTTTGCCTGCCTGGCGTCGCGTTTTGTCTACGGAGAGACGATTACGGAGGAAGCGCTCTCCAGGGTGGAGCAGGCGGAGCAGCTTTTTTTGGACCGCGGCTTTCGGCAGGTGCGGGTCCGCGTTCACGGAAATCTGGCGCGGGTTGAGATCCCGGAGGAAGAATTTGAAAAGCTGGCGGAAGGGGAAACCCGCGCGGAACTTGCGGACCGTCTGAAAAAGCTGGGCTTTTCCTATGCGGCGCTCGATCTGGAAGGCTATCGCACCGGAAGCATGAACGAGACACTGGAAAAGCAGACGCCCTATTCGCGGACGGAGCGGTTACTGGGAAGCAGGGCGACAGAGATTTTGCAAAAAAGCAGAGTCGCCGTTTTCGGGATCGGCGGCGTGGGCGGCTACGCGGTGGAAGCGCTTGCGCGAAGCGGCGTGGGCGCGTTCGACCTGATTGACAGCGACCGCGTCTGCCTTAGTAACCTGAACCGCCAGATTATCGCCACGCACAGGACAATTGGACAATACAAAGTGGACGCTATGAAAGAGCGTATTTTGGAAATCAATCCGAATGCGCAGGTGGAAGTACATCGATGCTTTTTCCTTCCAAAGACGCAGGATGCGTTTGATTTTTCAAAGTATTCTTATGTGATAGACGCGGTAGACACGGTTGCCGCCAAGATAGAGCTTGTGCTGCAGGCGCAGCGGGCGGGTGTTCCGGTCATCAGCAGCATGGGGGCGGGGAATAAGCTGGATCCCTGCGCGTTTGAGGTGGCCGATCTTTATGAAACCTCGGTTTGCCCGCTCGCAAAGGTAATGCGCCGCGAGCTGAAAAAACGCGGGGTAGAGCGCCTCAAAGTGGTTTATTCCAAAGAAGAACCCGTTTGCCCGGCGCAGCAGGAGGCGGGACAGGACGCGCGGGGCGCGGCGCCGGGTTCGGTGGCGTTTGTGCCGTCGGTTGCCGGACTGGTGATCGCCGGAGAAGTAATCAAAGATCTGACGGGAAACAACCGGAAAGTATAAGAGCGGCGGGAGCGAAGAAAAATGCCTACGATGGACGAAGCAGAAAGACAGGAAAGAATCAAAAGCGTGGAGCACAGCATCATTAAAAAATTCCGCAAGCCCGTCTGGTGCAAATTTACCAGAGCGGTGCGCGAATACGAGCTGATACAGGACGGCGACAAAATTGCCGTGTGTATTTCCGGGGGAAAAGATTCCATGCTGATGGCAAAGCTTTTTCAGGAACTGGCCCGCCACGGAAAGAAAAATTTTGAGGCGGTTTTCCTGGTGATGAATCCGGGCTACAACGACGAAAATTATCAGTTGATTTTGGATAACGCAAAGACGCTGGGCATCCCCATCACCGTGTTTCGCTCGCAGATTTTTGACGCGGTAGCGGGGGAGGGCGATTCGCCGTGCTATCTGTGCGCGCGGATGCGGCGAGGGTATCTGTACAGCAAGGCGCAGGAGCTGGGATGCAATAAGATTGCGCTGGGGCACCACTACGACGACGTGATTGAGACGATTCTGATGGG
>CANQJX010000091.1 GCA_947624335.1 uncultured Marvinbryantia sp. | reverse complement strand
TTAAACGCGCCGATAAAGCCGGTGATAACCAGATATACCACAGACGGCGAGATCATCGGCAGAGTGATGCGCGTAAACACGCGCAGGCGCGGCGTTCCGTCTACCTTGGCCGCGTGATAATACTGTTCGTTAACGGACGCCAGCGCGCTGGTTAAGATCAGAATTTTAAACGGCATAACCACCCAGATGGTATAAAGGCACAGCACAAACATTTTCGCCCAGTACGGGCCGTCGATAAAATCGACCGTGCTTCCTCCGAACCAGTTGATCAGCAGATTGATAAACCCGTCCGTGTAGGCGGTCTTTTTAAACAGGATCATAAAAACCAGCCCGACGGCAAGCGTGTTGGTCACATAAGGCAGGAAGTAGACCGTCTGGTACAGTTCCCGCAAAGGTTTGATTGAGTTCAGGCCGACCGAAATCAAAAGCGCAAGCCCCGTAGAGAGCGGCACCGTAATAATTACCAGAAGAAACGTGTTGGACACCGCCTGCAAAAAATACGGATCGTGCAGTACATATGAATAATTATACGGGCCGACGCCGTGATAAGTCTGGGAAGCAAAGTTATATCCCTCCTCGAACGAGTAAATAAATACATCGATCAGAGGATATACCAGAAATACGCCCAGAAACAGAATCGCCGGCAGCAGATACAGCCAGCCCTTCATTCCTTTTTTCTCCATCGTCTGCTCTCCCTCATTCTGTAAAATCAATTCTTTGTTCCGTACGCATATCAAAAAGAAATACCTTATCCGGCTTTAAGTCAAACCGTACGTTCGCCGAAGTAAGATCCACCTTGTTCTGCGCGCTGATGATCGAGCGGACGGCGGCGGTTTCCGCGCAGGAATGAGAGGAAACTACGCTGATATCGCGCCCCATCACTTCCACGCCTTTTAAATTGCAGCTTAGCGCGCCCTGTTCGTTCAGAAGAAAGCCTTCCGGACGCACGCCCGCAAGCACGTCCTGATCGGGCACGCCCCCGGTCTTTAGGACCGCTTCTTCCCCGATATAGAGCCGGCCCGCCTTTACCTTTGCATGAAAGAGATTAATCGGGGGTGTTCCAAGGAATTTCGCCACAAACAGGTTGCACGGATCGTCATAGACGTCCTGCGGTTTGCCGATCTGCTGGACGACGCCCTGATTCATCACGACAATCCGGTCCGAAATACTCATCGCTTCCTCCTGGTCGTGCGTCACAAAAACCGTCGTGATTTTTGTTTCCCTTTGGATGCGCCGGATTTCTTCCCGCGTCTGCAGGCGCAAACGGGCGTCCAGATTGGATAACGGCTCGTCCATCAAAAGAATGCGCGGCATTTTTACCAGCGCCCTTGCGATTGCCACACGCTGCTGCTGGCCGCCGGAAAGCTCGCCGGGCCTGCGCTCCATCAATTCGTCGATCTGTACCAGTTTTGCCGCCTCCTGCACCTTTTCCAGCATTTTTCCCCTGGACGGACGCTCCGCCCCTTTTAAATTCTGCAGCGGAAAAAGAATATTCTGTTTTACTGTCAGATGAGGATACAGCGCATAGTTCTGAAATACCATACCGACTCCGCGGTTCTGCGCGGGCAGTTCGGTTACGTCGTCTTCGTCAAAAAAAATTTTTCCGGCGGTCGGCTTTAACAGGCCGCAGATCAGATTGAGCGCCGTGCTTTTCCCGCAGCCCGAAGGCCCCAGAAGCCCCACCAGTTCCCCGTCCGGAATTTCAAAATTAAAATGATCCACCGCTACCACTTCCGTGCGCGATTTGCGGTCGCGGTTTGGAAATTTCTTTGTCAGATTCTCAAATACTACTTTCATATCATTGGATCCTTTCCCTTCCTGGCTGCACATAAATATTGGAAACCGCCGTTTCTCCCGCCGCAAGCTCCGTTCCCTTTTTCGCCCATGCCGTATCTCTTTTTAAACGCAGCGCGGCGCGGTAACAGTATTCTCCCGCTTCCAAAGGCGCCGGATAGGCAATCTCCACATACCGCCCGCTTCCCGGCGGCACATCCGCCTCCATATTCCCCTGGTAAACCGTTTTTCCCTCGTGAAGCAGGGCGTAGTGCAACTCATATTCCGACGCGTTGGCAAATACGCAGTGATTCTCGATCAAAACGCCCTGCTGCGTCACGTTTAATTCAAAATCCGGATTGGCGCCGCACAGCCATTCCTGCCCGGCGTGCGCGTTTTCCTCCGGCGAAAGCGGGCCGGTTTCTTCCAGATAAATCCCGTATTCCAGACAAAGCTCCCGCCACGCTTCGCTCGCATCGGCGCGGTTTATCCGCAGCGTATTATAATGCGCGTTTTTCAGTTGGGAAAGCTGGTTCCGTATCTCCTTAACGCCAAAGCGTTCCCACTTGCCGGCAAGTTTTACGCGCCGTTCTATTTTCTTTCCGTTTAGAATATCCGGCGCGTCCCATCTGCGAAACGCGATCTTTTTTACCGTGCTGCCCAAAAGCTGCATTTTTTCGTCGCGCAGTTCCAGAACGAGATCGTACAGGCGGACGCGTTCGGCGTCCCAAAGCTGCACCGGCTGCGCCTGCATGCAAAAATCCATCTGCGCTTCTACCGCCACCGGAAAAATACGGTCCGCTTCCCTGCCGTCCGCCGTAAGAAGCTGCGCGCATAAAAAGGCGGGTTCTCCCGTCCTTGCATGGATCCGCACTTCCAGGCTTCCGTTTTCGCCCTCCACCGTATTCTTTATTTTTATCTCTGTAATCTGTGCCTTTTGCATGCTTTTTCCCTGATTATCCGGTACTGCGCCGAAATTTCTCTATGTTGTGAAAAACAGCGCACAATCTGTGCGCTGTCTGTGTCGTTCTTTACGCAATCTTGCTCTTGGCCAGTTCCGCCAGTGTTGCAAAACCGTCCGCGTCGTTGATCGCCATGTCGGCAAGGATCTTTCGGTTGATATCCACGCCGGCCTGCTTTAACCCATACATAAATTTGCTGTAAGAAAGCCCGTTCAGTCTTGCCGCCGCATTGATACGCGCGATCCAGAGCTGTCTGAACTGGCGCTTTTTCTGTTTTCTGCCGGCATAGGAAGTCGCCAGCGCGCGCATTACCGACTGTTTTGCAATGCGGTACTGTTTGGAACGCGCTCCTCTGTAGCCTTTCGCCAGCTTTAATACTCTATTATGTTTCTTTCTTGCGTTCATGCCGCCTTTTACTCTTGCCATGTCTTATTTCCTCCTTCTGCTCTTCTTATAAATAAGGCAAAATCTTCTTCATATTCTTTACATTGGTCGCGTCTGTGATCGTCGGCTTACGAAGATTTCTCTTTCTCTTAGTAGATTTTTTGGTTAAGATATGGCTCTTATAAGCTTTATTTCTCTTTAACTTTCCGGTCCCGGTCAGTTTAAAACGTTTTGCTGCTGCTCTGCTTGTCTTGATTTTCGGCATTTTATTCGTTCCTCCTTAAATATAAATTCTTTTATTTCACCTGATCAACTAGCGTTTCTCAGTTAAAATCATTGTCATGCTGCGCCCTTCCACCTTCGGAGCCTTATCGATCACAGCCACATCCTCCAGCGCCTGCGCAAAATCATCCAGTATATGCCTGCTGCTCTGCATGTGCGCCATCTCGCGTCCGCGGAAACGCAGCGTTACTTTTACTTTATTGCCTTTTGTAAGAAACTTTCTCGCCGCGCCTATCTTCGTATTCAGGTCATTCACATCGATGTTGGGTGATAAACGAACTTCTTTTATCTCTATGGTCTTCTGTTTCTTTTTGGCGTCTTTCTCTTTTCTTGCCATCTCGTAGCGGAACTTTCCGTAGTCGATGATCTTGCAGACCGGCGGTTTTGCCGTCGGCGCTACTTTTACCAGATCAAGCTCCGCCTCTTTCGCCAGTTTCAGCGCGTCCCTGGCAGACATAATACCCATCTGTTCCCCGTGTTCCCCGATCAGACGAACCTCCTTGTCTCTGATCTGTTCGTTAATCATTAAATCGCTAATTGTTTTATACCTCCATAAAAAGATAAGCGCGTGAACAGCAAACTATCCACGCGCAAGAAACCCATAGAATCTGTGAATCTTATAAACCGCCAGTCACTGAGGCGTGCTGGGGTGAGAGCGGATACTCTGCTTTGTTTTCTTCATGCTTTGCTAGCATAGCACACAGGACGTATGCTGTCAAGAATTTTTTTCTTTTGCCGCGCAGCCCTGATCGAAAAAAAACAGATTCCGACGGGTTTTCCGCATCGGAACCTGTTTTTGTCTACGCTCGCTCAAATGTGCTGCATTCGGTCTGCTCACACTTGCAGGCGGAATTGCCGCAAATGTCAATCTCATCGGCATGGCATTCCATATCTTCGTTGTAGCAGCAGTTGCAGGCGCTGCAGTCCACATAAATCTCGGCGGACGGATCGCCTACGGAATTCTTTGCCACTCCGGTTGTATTCTCACGAAAACTGGAACAACAGGTCTCGCACGCTTTCTGTGCATGCTCGCCCGTCACCTTGATATCGCCTTTTCCGCAGAACCGGTTGTCATTGTAAATGCACTTTACGGCAGAACATGATAACTTCGGCATGATACGATTCCTCCTATCTGATTCATGCGCCGCGAATATGGATCCGCGGCCGTCATGCAGGAATAGTATCTGCGGCCGTTTTCTTTTTTATACGTCTAATTCTCTTCCACTTCTACCTTGCGTATCTCGCGGCTCTGTATTTCTTTTTGCAGCGCGCCGATAAAATCATCCAGCTTTTTCTGCCCTTCGTCGCCCAGAAAACGGCTTCTGACCGAAACAAGGTTTTCTTCTTCCTCTTTTGCTCCTACTACCAGCATATACGGCACTTTTGCCAGCCGCGCCTCGCGGATCTTATAACCGATCTTCTCGGAGCGCGTATCGGTTTCCGAACGGATTCCCGCTTCTTTTAATTTCTCATTCACCGCATTTGCGTAATCCAGGTATTTATCCGAAATCGGCAGCACGCGCACCTGCTCCGGCGAAAGCCATGTGGGGAACGCGCCCGCAAAATGTTCGATCAGAATACCGATAAAACGCTCGATGGAGCCAAACGCCACGCGGTGAATCATAATCGGGCGGTGCGCGTTTCCGTCCGCGCCGATATATTCGCACTGAAAACGCAGCGGCAACTGAAAATCAAGCTGAATCGTACCGCACTGCCATGTCCTGCCGATGGAATCCTCCAGATGGAAGTCGATCTTGGGACCGTAAAACGCGCCGTCTCCTTCGTTTACCACATAATCCAGCCCCAGATCGTCTAAGGCGCTGCGAAGACCGTCTGTGGCCATTTCCCAGTCCTCGTCGCTTCCCATGGAGTTTTCCGGACGCGTGGACAATTCTACATGATATTTAAACCCGAACATCTGATATACGCTGTCGATCAGCTTCGCCACGCCTTTGATCTCGTCGCGGATCTGCTCCGGCATCATAAAGATGTGCGCGTCGTCCTGCGTAAAGCAGCGCACGCGCATCAGGCCGTGGAGCTGGCCGGATTTTTCGTGGCGGTGTACAAGTCCGAGCTCGCCCATGCGAAGCGGCAAATCGCGGTAAGAACGCGGCTCCGACTGATAAACCAGAATGCCGCCCGGGCAGTTCATCGGTTTGATCGCAAAATCAGTATCGTCGATCACCGTGGTATACATATTTTCCTTATAATGATCCCAATGCCCGGAGGTTTCCCACAACTGGCGGTTGAGCATGATCGGAGTGGAAATTTCCACATAGCCCGCTTTTCGGTGGATCTCTCTCCAGTAGTCCAGCAGCGTGTTTTTTAAAATCATCCCTTTGGGAAGGAAGAACGGAAAACCGGGTCCCTCGTCGCGCAGCATAAACAAGCCCAACTGTTTGCCAAGCTTCCGGTGGTCGCGCTTTTTCGCTTCCTCCAAACGGGCGATATACGCGTCCAGATCCGCTTTGCGGGTAAAGGACGTCCCGTAAATTCTGGTGAGCATTTTGTTTTTCTCGCTGCCTCTCCAGTAAGCGCCCGCCAGGCTGGTCAGTTTAAACGCTTTCACCGGTTTGGTACTCATCAGATGCGGCCCCGCGCACAGATCTACAAATTCGCCCTGCTGGTAAAAGCTGATCTGCGCGTCTTTGGGCAGATCCTCAATCAGTTCTACTTTATACGGTTCGTTTTTCTCCTTAAAATAAGCGATCGCTTCCTCGCGCGGCTTGGTAAAGCGCGTGATCGGCAGCGCCTCCTTAACGATTTTTTTCATCTCCTGCTCGATCTTATCCAGATCTTCCGCCGTAATCGGCTCGTCGCTGTCAATATCATAGTAAAAGCCGTCTGCAATCGAAGGCCCGATTGCCAGTTTTACGTCCGGGTAAAGACGCTTGATCGCCTGCGCCATAATGTGGGAGGTCGTATGGCGGAACGCGCCCGCGCCCTGCGGGTTGTCAAAGGTAAGAATATTCAGGCTGCAGTCCCGCGACACTACCGTGCGCAGATCGACTACTTCTCCGTCCACTTCTCCCGCCGTGGCGGCTCTTGCCAGCCCTTCGCTGATATCCGAAGCAATGTCGATCACAGACATTGCCTGCGCATATTCTTTTTTTGATCCGTCTTTTAATGTAATAATCATCGTCTTTTCCTTCTTTGTACAAGTAATATTATTCTTGATAATATATCAGTTTTATACCATTTGTCAACTTAAATGTCATCCCGCCAAACTTACAAAAAACTCCAGAAAAATTTAGACATTTTCCACTTTTTTTGTATACACAGATGTGTTATAATCATTTTACTTTATATTAATATTTTTATTACCCAAAGGTAAAGGAGGACATTATGAGCAAAAAATTTTTATCCTGTCTGCTGGCCTGCAGTCTTGTTTTCTCTGCATTTGGCATGACCGCATGGGCAGATGCGGAAACGGAAACGGAAGCTTCCACGGAAGCGGCGGCGGACGGCGAACTCTCCGACGATCTGTACAGCTTCCAGGTAAAACTGGACGGCGAACTTTATCAGTTTCCAATGAGCTATGCCGATTTTGTTGCGAAAGACTGGACCTGTGTAGACGACGACACCACCGAGATGGCGCCGAATAACTACAGTTCCTTCCGCTTTACAAAAGGCAATCTGGAAGCGTATGTGGACATTATCAACGTAGGCATCAACACCGTTGCTGTCAGCGAATGTATGGTGGGCGGTATTTCAATCGACTCTTTCCAGTTTGAGGACGCCCCGGACACCACGATTGAATTGCC
>CANQJX010000090.1 GCA_947624335.1 uncultured Marvinbryantia sp. | reverse complement strand
GGATATGCTTGGGCATACCGTTGGAGTTATTGGAAAGACCGCCCGTGGAATTTAATCCCATATCGGAGAACATCTTGATGCACTCAAGAATCTGCATCTGTTTGTCCTGCATCCCTTTTACAACCAGGAACAGCGGATCGAACCACAGATCCTCCGCTTCCATTCCGTGTTCCAGTCCTCTTTCAAGAAGAAGCTGGCAATAGCCCATACGCTCGTCGTTGTCCTTCGCAATTCCCTCGCCGTTGCAAAGCGCGATAACAATCGCATCGTTCGCGGCTGCCAGGTCAACGTTTTCAATCCTGCCCGCAGCGTCTGCGGAGTTTACGATCGGTTTGCCCTTTGAGCGGTTGTATACGGAGATACCGGCCTCAATCGCTTTTTTATTGGAAGTATCCAGCGCCAGCGGAACATTGTCAAACTCGCTCTGCAGAAGCTGAACCGCCCATTTCATCAGATCTTCGCCGTCGCTCTCAGCCGGTCCGATATTAACGTCCAGATAAGTAGCGCCCGCATCAAGCTGCTGTTTTGCCCTTGCCAGGATCGGTTCCGGATCTCTTGTGGTGAAAGCTTTGTTTACAGCCGGAGCCGTGGTGGAAAGTCTCTCACCGATTGTAATAAATTTTGCCATGATGTTTCCTCCCTTTTACATATCTTTTAAGAATTTTACTAACTGCGCGGCCTCCGTCGGCGCAATAATGATTTCCCAGCCCGGCAGCTTCGCTTCGATTTCGCCCTTCAGTACGGCAACCTTACCTGGGATTACCAGTTTTCTGCTCTTAATCTTGCCCTCGATATCCTGTTCTTTCCAGAATTTCTCGATGGTAGAAGCAGAAAGTTTTCCCGCCGCCCATGCGGTCAGAACGGAAAGTCCGCCCGCGTCGCTGATAATCAGGTTGCACGGAACGCCGGAACGCTCCAGTTCGCCGGATACCAGGAAATACGTCAGCGCAAAGTCTACCGTCGTCAGGCAGATCGAATTCTCGTCGCCGCCGTTGATGGAATAAACGCCCGGATCCACGCGCATCGGCTTCTGCGGGTCGGTAAAAATGTTCTGACGCAGGCCAAACAGCGGAAGCGCTTCCGCATAGGTCAGTTCCTCCATCACCACGATAGAGCCGTACTGTACGGTAAATACGGCCGCCAATGCGGACTGCAGATGCATGTCGCCTTTGGCAAGCTTTGCCAGGTTTACAATGGACGGATAGCCGCAGGTCCTGTCGCCGTCTTTGATTGCCGCCCTGCGCAGCTGAACGGTATTCGCAAAGGTTTCCTTGATGGTCGCCGCTGTCGTATCTACGATCAGGTCCTTGTTGCCAAGTCCTTCCAGAGCCTTTATGGTGTCGTAAATCTCGTTCATGTCCGCGCCGCATACGCCAAGCACTACGCCCGCTTCTTTTGCAACCGCGTTCATCGCCTCATAATTTTTTGAAGTTGCGCCGTTTAACACCGGTTTGCTGTCTTTGCATACAGCCAGAGCTGCCTTTGCCGTTTCCGCGTCGTCGCAGCCGAGGATCATCGTTCTGCCAAGCGCCGCTGCTTTCTTAACCAGCTCTACATAATCTGTCTGACCGTCCGCCTTATAGTTGACATAGATCATCTCTACATACATTCTCTCGCCGATACGCTCATACTCTATCTTGGGGATATCCGCCAGCTTCGCGTCGATCGTGGCGTCATCCATGCAGTTGCAAAGCGTCACAGCATATCTTGTCTTGCTGACAAACGTTTTCTCATGGCGCTCCATAACCGTTTCGCCGCCAAGTGCAAATTCCTCGCTTCCGGTACCGATTTTCACTGTTTTCATAGGCGGTGCGGTAGCTTCCGATAACTGCGCCTTTGCCTCCTCGGAAAAATACGGGCATGCGTTTACGTCCACCGCGCCCTGCGCAACCTTCATGGAAAATGCCATACAGGTCGGGCTTCCGCACTCTTTACAGTTTTTCTTCGGTGATAATTTGAATATATCAAGACCTTTCAGTGCCATAGTTCTTTTCCTCCTTAACCAGCAGTTATACTAACTCTTTGATCATTTTTGAAATAGTTGCGATAGATGTCGGATGTTTCAGGATAACTGCGTTGGAACCGCATGCCAGATCTGCTGCCGCAGTCTGAACCTCCATGTCCACGCCGCGTCTTTCCTGATCTCCCCACTCCGGAATATCTTCCTGCGAGGTAACGGATTCTTTTACCCCCCATGTCTCGGAAGCAACCGGCGTGATAATCGGCATCTGTAACTGCGCGTCATTCTGGGAAAGCGCCGCTGCCTTAACACGCTGCATCGTAGAAGCCACATATTCATAACCGTAACCGGCCGTTGCAGTACCTACGTTCATAGCAATGCTGGAAGCGTTTACACCTAACTGTGTCAATAATACATTCAACTGTTTTGCAAGGTTAATATCAACAGAAGATTCCGCGCCTACGATCTGGCCATACGCAAGGCCCGCGGCCGCGCCTACGGTCTTGTAGTTCTCTTCTTTCGCCGCAAGGATAATGGCGTTCCTGCCCTGCACTGCCTCCGCGGCTTTGGAGAGAAGTTCGGAATCTCTTTCCGCGTTCTTGGAGCCGGCAACAACCAGCGGAATGTCCACTGCGTCCGCCACTTCCTTCAGTGCGGCTATCAGTTCCTCCGTCGATTTGTTTGCCCCGTTGGGATCGCCGCCTTCCATACGAAAGCTGAGGAAATCCACCCCTTCAAAGGAAGCGGCTTTCTTCGCCATATCCGTCAGGGTCGTACATCCCTCATAATATTTTTTGATACAATCCGGTTCATTCTCAAGACCAAAGTCTGTGATCTCGATACCAACCTTCGGCGCGTTTTCGATCGGCGCATCAAAAGAGTAGAACGGCAGAACATTCTCTCCGCCAAGAGTGATCGCCTTGTCGCCTGTACCGATCGTTACGGTCTTAATGCTGGCGTTGAATTTTCCTGATTTTGCTGTAAACGGCATTTCTTTATCCTCCTTCAGTTTAAATGAATCTTTTATCCTGCATCCGAAAGCTGGGTGTACTCCCGGATGCAGGGTGTTGCTCTTTTCGCCGCAGCTGCGCTGCGTTTGCTTTTTACATCATCGGTTCCATGGAAAGCGCCGGATGGCCTTTTTCCTCCAGGAACGCCAGCAGGGTTTCCGGATCTTCCGCTACGGTCTCGTCGCCGATCATATCGCAGAAGTTTTCGATTCCGTACAGTTCCTTTGCCGTCGCGTTCAGTCTGTCTTTTACCTGGTCCTTCAGATCCTTCGGCATCCATACGATACGTCCGACGCCGCCTTCCGCTTTCATAAACTTCTTGGAAGCGATAAAATGTTTTCCATGTCCCATAAAGCCCGGCGTCTGTACGCCGCCGCCCGTCATGGAAGCCAGTTCCGGGAAGGTCATGCCAATCGGAGTCATGCCCGCATACTCACGGTTTGCAATGCAGACGCCGTTGGATAACGGTTCGATACCGCAGATGCACTCGAAGCATCCGCAGGATGTCATCGGCTTCTCGATGATAGAATACAGGGAAACATCGTCCAAAGCGCCCTGTGAGAATTTGCGGACCGCTTCGTTTACATCCTCGTATTCGCCAATGCGCTCGTCAATCGGTCTTTCCTTTGTGATAACCTGGCACGGACCCTGCGGATCCAGTTCGTTGGTAGCTTTCGCATCCAGCCAGGAAACAGCGCCGCACAGGCCAAGTCTTTCCGGCGTTACCACACATACATGGCTCGGAGAGAACGCCTGGCACATGATGCAGCTGTAATAAACGTCCACGCCTTCGTCGGTCAGCGTCAGCAGACGCTCGTCACGTTTGTCGAACATCGGGATCGCCAGTTCATGGCGAAGTTTCGTACACTGCTCCGCATCGGTATAAATCTTAACCTGGCACTTATCCACTACTGCGGCAAACTCACTCTTTACTCTCGCATAGAGCACTTCGCCGAGATGTTTGAGGCCAAAGCCCGCATGGAACGTATCCTTGCTGATACGAATACGGATCATATCGCGCTGTCCGGTGTGCATCATACCTTCTACGCAGTTCAGATAAGAATGGAATTTACGCTCGATAACCGGTTCAAAGTCAGACTGCATGCTCTTGCCCGCTACTTCTACGATATAAGCGATGCTCTGCTTGCTGCCTTCCGGCATATCCGCGATTTCCGGCCCGATAATCTCGATCTTGTGGTCTTCCACCTCGGAAGCTTCCTTCGTCTGCACCAGCTCGAAGCAGTCCACGCGGGAACCGTCAAATTCGATCTGCATATCGCCGCGGCGGATGATCTCGCCTTCAAATGCGGATGCAAACGCAACCGGAATGTCAATCTTGGTAATCTTGATCTTGATATCGCGCGCTTCCAGGGAGGTCGCGTTCCATTTTTCAATATCCGGCTGTACAATCAGGCTCTTCGGCACACGGTACGGATAATCGTTCGTGATTGCCGGGAAACCCATTGCGATAGCGCCGGCGCCGCAGGCAAGCGTTACGTTGTCCAGCGGAGCAAACGCGTTTACAAATGCGAATACACGCTTAAAGGTATATTCGTTCAGGCCTTTTGCATCACCCGGCTGAATGTTGCCGAAAATCAGCGCCGCGCGCACGGCTACGGAAATAACATGGGCAACGCTTAAAATATCAGATCCAAGCGGAAGGATACGGATATTGGGACCCATCTTGCAGCCCTGCTCCACGCACTGATCGATAATGCCGCCGATCAGCGCCACCAGCATACCCTGCGACTGATAGCTTTTTACAAGGGCAACGCCCTCTTCCGCCGTCGGAGCCGGTCCGATAATAACCGCTACGCCCGGAATGTCGCCGGTAACAAGCGGAACGCCCTGCTCACGCACATAGGCGTCGCTTAAATGTCCGCAGTACGGTTCTTCATACGGTTTCGCGCCGTCGATATATTTCAGGACCTCATAAAACTCCGCGCAAAGCAGGGTTGCCCATCCGGAGTTGAACCCGTCCTGCAGTCTTTTGTTCCTGGTCATCATGGATTTTACAACGCCAAGCGCTTCTTTCAGGTCGCCGAGATTCGCAACCTTATTTCCCGTCATACCATAATAGGACGGAAGGCTGTATGCCGTGTCCGGAAATGCAACCGCTTTGTCTGTGCCGTATTTTTCAACCGCTTCGTTAATTGCTTTTTCGACACGTTCATATACGGTATTATTACCGTCAAAAATAAGATCTAATAAAGTCACTGTTCTACCTCCACATTTTTATTTGTATATTCTCAGATTGCTATTGCGTTTCTCTTTTGCTCAATGTCCGCGATGATCGCATCGCCAAGCTCCGCCAGATCGGCGGAAACGGTATGTTTTGCCTCCGCTGCGTCTACGAGCCCGCTTGCCGCGACCACATCCTCCAGAGAACCTTCATATGGCATGATGCCGATAAACGTATCAACGCCCAGACCTACAAATGTATTGCCCAGTTCCACCGCCTGCGCCGAAACGCCTGCCGCGTCGCATCCCACCACCGGAAGCTGATGCACCGCCAGGCCCGAATCTCCGGAAAGCGCCTGTGCGATCGTCACCACGTTTCCAATATTTTCCAGTCCGCCAAGCGGCAGTACCGGCGGAATCTGCGCCAGTTCGCATACCCTCTCCAGGCCCGCGCCGCACAGTTCCTTTGCTTCCGGATTCAAAAGCCCCGCTTCCTGCGCAACTTTTACCGGATAACCGATGGCAAGAATCACCAGATCATTTGCGATCAGTTTTTTCATCAGCGCCACATACTCGTCCGTCGCCCTTACCTCAGAGCCTTCTCCGCCGAGCATAACCACTGCGCCTCTTAATACGCCGCTTACTACGCATTCCAGCAGCGGCTTGGTGGAACCGGTATCATCCACCTTTGAATTGCACACCCCGTCAAGCGCCCGGATAATATCCTCAACGCCCAATGCGGGCAATTCTGTGTTACTCATGTTATTCGCCTCTTTTCCTGAAAATGATTTATGATCAATAGCTCATCTGCCCTCTGTCCGGTCGATCCGCTCTTTGATTTTCCGGATCTCACTTACGGCAGACTGGCTAAAATCAAACGGAGAGGAACCGTTGCGGTCCGCATCAATCACCTCCGGGCTGTAATGGACAAATCCCAGAAGATCATCCTCCGGTATTTTAGAACGAATAAACGCCTCATCTTTCTCATCGCGTACCTTGTTCGCCACTACGCGCACTTGTTTTACGCCCAAATCGGATGCCAAACGTTTTACATTCGCGTAAGTCTGGATGCTTCGGGCGCCTGGTTCCACAACCACGACAAACTGATCCATGCCGGATGTTGTGCCTCTTCCAAGATGCTCAAGCCCCGCTTCCATATCCAGTATCACCACGTCTTCCCGATGAAGTACCAGATTGTTGATAATCCGTTTCAGCATCACATGTTCCGGGCACACGCAGCCGCTTCCCGCAGTATCTACCGTACCGAGCACCAGCAGCTTTACTCCGTTGCACACCCTTCCATATGTGTCAGGTATATCGCTGACTTTCGGATTGATGCGGTAAAAAGTATTCCCCGCGTTTGCTCCCGTACGTTCCTCGATGAGTTTCCGCATTTTTGTAATGGGTGTGATCTGCTCCAGCTCCTCCTCGGAAAATCCGAGCGCCAGACCCAGGTTTGCATCCGGATCCACGTCGGCAGCCAGAACCGGTCTGCCCTCTTCTGCGTATAATCTTGCAAGAGTCGCGGCAAACGTGGTCTTACCCACGCCGCCTTTTCCAGTAACAGCAATCTTCATTCTTTTTTGTCACCTCATCGCGGTCATCAGATGCCCAGAGCGTCCCTCTTTTCTTCGATTCTCTCGATCATCTTGTCAACCAGTTTTTCAATGTCGGTCTCGATGGTGTAGGCAGCCTCTACCCAGTCTCTGATTCCTTCGGTCAGCAGATTGTACACCTGATCCGAACCGCTTATGTACGGGTCAACGCCAAGGAACGTATCAATGCCGGTTGCCACAACATAGTTTCCGATGGAAACGGCTTTCTCGGACATCCATTCCGGAGCGCATCCCACAACCGGAAGCTCGGAGATCTTCCAGCCGGAATCCTTTGCCAGTTCCGCAACCAGAATCATCATACGGCTGATATCCACGCAGGAGCCCATGTGAAGAACCGGAGGAATGTCCGCCAGTTCGCAGACTCTCTTAAGACCTGCGCCGCAGAGATCTTTCGCCGCTTTATCCATCAGACCCGCTTTTGCTGCAGCCTGGGCCGCGCATCCGGAAGCGACAATGATAATGTCGTTTGCGATC